>DATCEJ010000026.1:0-18612 GCA_036510135.1 Roseiarcus sp.
TCCCCAACAGACTGAGCACGCGCATGACGATCGCCTTGTCTTCAAGAGGGAGAATGCCCGACACGGCCCCGGCCATGCGCTTCACGGCGCAAGCTCAGTGGAACCGGCGCGCTCCATATCCGGGAAGAGGCCAAAATCGACGCCAGGGACGACGTTGTCCGCGACGCCTTTAAGCAGAGGAGGCAAGAGCGGCGCCTTCCAACTCAAGGGTGCGAAGCGGATCTCACGCTTGGGAGTGGCGTCGCGGTCAATGGGCGACGGCCATTCACCGAAAACCCTTCTCGTCTAGCGCTGTTGAGAAGGCCGCAACGAAACCCAGCGCCCGCTCATGCCCCTCGGTTATGCGCGGCTTAAGCCCAACCCGGTCGGCCGGCAACGGCTACGCTCGACGATTTTCCCCTTCGGCCCCCCCAAAGAATTAAAGGCCATGAAAAGTTTCTTACGAAAGGAGGGCCGAATTCCTCGCGAAACAAAATCGCCTGCCTCCGCCGTCCTCCGCTGACGCTCCGGCCCTCCGCTTCGCTGCGGGTGCAGGCCGCCCGGGCCGGGCTTCTTTCAGCCGCACCGAGGGACACGAGCTGGCGATGGGCCAGCGGCCCACGGCGCAAGACGAGAAGGATTTTCGACAATGGCCACGAATCGCTCCAAGTCCGCCCCCAAGCGCGAAACCCGCACCCCCGTCGCCTTCGAGACCGCCGTCCAGCTCTGCCCCCACCAGGGCGTCGCGGACCACGTCGCCCAGGCCTTCGGCCTCATCGTTCCCGAATACGAAGCCATCCGCGCCCAGCACTCGCTCGCCGTGAAGCGCATGGCCGAGGCCTTCGAAGGCTCCCTCAACGACAAGGCGACCGCCATGCACTTCCAGCGCATCGTCGGGGCCCTCGTCTCCTCCGCAGTCGGAGCCGGCCGCTTCTACTCCGAAAAGGTCACCCAGGCCCGCGACGCCACCGTCCGGGCCGCCGACGGCGGCGATGACGAACATGGGGCACCCATCGGCCTCGAAAGCAGGGCGCAGCGGACCCGCCAGTTCGCAGCCGACATGGCGATGCAGGCCTTCGCCCTCCTCGCCGCAGCCCACGGCGCCATCGACGCCTACAGGGACCTCACAGGCGAAGACTGGAAAGCCTACGAGGCCTCCGCCGACGCCACGGTCGAGAAGAAGGCCGCCGCGTCCCAGATGGGAGCCTTCGGGGGCTAACGCCCCAAGAGGCGGAGGCCCGAACGGCCTCCGCCCTCCTTCCCTTCCGGCGCCTGACGACGCCTATGCTGGTGCTGGCCGAAGCCGTGTCACGGAACTCTCATCATCGACGAAATCAAGCGACGCCCCGAATAAGAGCCGTCATTCAAATTCACGGAACGTCGCAGGGGGCACGGCCGCTTCATGGCACAACGCTCGCGCGCCCAGCGAACGCGTCGGTCAATTCGGCCTGTTCGTCGTCAAATCCGCGAGCACGCACATTTCGACAGTTTTTCCATCGGCCGTCCGCACCATCCTCGGCTCAACCCCACAGCGGTCGACCGCTTCGAGCACGGCTTGCCGCGCCGCGCTCTCCTTCGCACTCCAGCATTGCATCGTAGCGCCGCCGGCAATGAACAACGCCACGGCCGCGACGGCGACCCAGGCCGCCAGTCGCCATGCATACAGCCGATGCCGGGCCGTCTGCTCGAAAGTGAACCATTGCGGGCACTGGTCGACAAGCGCCCTTCGACACTCGTTTTTGAATCCCCGCAACCGATTCGTCAATCATCTGCTGAGCATGCGCGCTCGCCACACCCGCGTTCTCCGCAGCGCGATGCGCCATCGCGAGCGCGTTGACGCCCGCCTCGACCATCCGTTCGATCCGACGCCGATCGGCTTCGCCTTCTCGACGCGCCTTCTCGAACAGCACTTCAAGATCGCCGAGCGCCGCAAGATTGGTCTTACCCGTCTCCTCAATCGCCTTCAAAAGCGCACCCACAAACCGACCTTCCGCCGCATCAACATGCACGCCCCAGTCCCGCGCCGCCTGCTCGACCCTCGCGATCTCCTTCGCGAGACCGAAGTCCCAACGCTCCAAGCAATCGCCGCCTCCCTGACCGCCGCGATTTTTCATGAAACGCCATCCGCTCGATTCCGAAGGAAGCGCCCTTCCTTCAGGCGCTTCCTCGTTCTGAACATTCCGCTCGGCGTCCACCGACCCTACTCCGTTGCCGCCGCGGTTTCCGGAAAGCCCGGAAACCATGCCGTCGGGACCTCGGCGAACAGTACCCCCGGCACCTCTTTCGTCCACCAGTTCCGAACCCGGACGCGATCAAGAAACGCCACCGCCGTCCCGTCCGCGCCTTTCTTGCCTTCGTAGGCTTCGACGAAGCCAAGTCGTCGCTTCGTCACCTCGTTCATGCAGATCAGCCGCGGCATTTGCACCACGATCCCGCCGCGCTCCCGCACGCGCCCAACCGTCCTGTGGTCGTAGATCGAGGCGAAAGCCTCGTCGATCCCGCCTGTCATGACGAGGCCGGCATTCTGGACAACCAGCGTCGCCGGCGCGGCGAATAGGCCGCCATCCTCGAAACTGTCCAGATAGTCGAGGTCCGCAGCATCCGGCCCCACCATGTGCACGACAACAACCCGGATGCCCTGTTCTTCGAGGCTGTCGGCGAGCGGCAATTCCGCGATCACGCGAGTCAGCGCGGTCTCGCCGCCGCCGACGTCGACCATCGCGTCAACGCGATCTTCCATCAGGTGATTGATCTGCCGTTCAAGCCACGCTTTCGCTTGGTCGGGGTCGCGCGACGGCGGCGATTTCGCCTCCGGATGCAGCGCGGACAGATTGTTGCTGGCGTTCAAAATGTCCGCATCCCAAATCTCGAAGTCCGCGCCGTGCTCGCGCCCATATTGCGCCAGCACGTTCAGGAACACCGTCTTGCCGACCCTTTGCCGACCGACGACGAACATGATCACAGGCTTCCGCCCATCTTGCTCAAGGTTTTCCAAGATACTTTCTCCACGTTCTGTCGATTTGGTTGGCGGAAAAACCTCGCCGGTCCTTGCGCCAGCTCTTGAAGCGATCAATCAGATACCCTTGAAAGGATCGGACTTCGCCCTCAGGACTGACATCACCGAGACGCCACGGTCGCGCCGCGTCTCGTTGACTCTCGGGATCGAGTAGCAGCCGCAGGTTAAACGGCTCATTCTCGAAAATGATGGTCAAATCCTCCCAGGATAGGCGTTCCTCCCAACCCCCAATCGGCACCGGCCCCCCGGGCATCGGCCGATCCGAAGGCGTCAAAGTCATCGCGGCCGGACTGGTCCATCCGATGCGGGTGGCTTCGGTCGGCTCTCCCACCGCGGCGGGGACGCCCGCCTTCAGGCCGCGTGGAACGCTGTTCATCGTCGGCGGCTTCGCCGTCGACGATGTCGTCACCAGAGGCAGTTGACGATACGCCAGGGGCGCCGGGAACGAGCCCTTGAAGCGCGAGGGCATGTTCCGTCGAGGATCGGCCTCGCGCCGGGCCTCGCGCTCGGCTCCCGCCTGGGCTTCCAACGCGGCCAACCGCGCCTTCTTCTTCTGCACGCGCAAGAATGTCTGTTCGGCGCCCCTAAGCGTTATCGCTTTTCCCTTCCAAAGCGTCAGATTCAGTGCGGCGAACCGGGGCAACATGGATTCCCATGGAATTCCAAGCCCACTCTGCTTCTTGGCCTCGATCAGTTCGTCATGCTGATCGAACAGGTACCAGAACAGCGACGAATGGCGCGGCGGCCGACGGGCCAGGGTGACGATCTCCTCGCGCCCCATGCCCTTCGGCTTGCTGGACCCCCCTCCCCCCTGGCTCATCCGAGTCCCGCCAGATTTGATGTCACGGTCAGTCTCCTTTCGACTGACCCATGGTCCCGGCGACCCGCGCGAACAGGAATAAGAAAATTCGCCGCCTCATTCGATGACCCGCTCCCGACCTCGGCTTTCGCTCGGAACGAAGCTCGCGAACAGAAATTCTCTTTTGCGCCCCCAAGCTCACCGCCGGTCGGCCTCCGAAGCTTCACTCACCCTTCACTCGCTCTTCACTCACCCCTCACTCGCCCTTCACTCAGAAACCAAGAAAATGGCTGACATGGACCAATGCACCTTTGGTGCAGGTCCGCTGCGCGGAGCGCGCGGAGAGACCGTGTCGAAGCGGCCGGCGAAGAAATCCGAACACGCGCTGCCATTTCCAGTTCGCGCCGATGGTCGCGAAACTCTCCTCTCCAACGAGACCGAGGTTTTCGACCATGACCGCTCCCCTGCCACTGAAGCCCGCCCACTCCATCACCGGGGCTCCCTTGACCCGTATGAGCGACGAGCTCGCAAGCCTGCGCGCGTCCGTCAACAAGCTCGAGCGGGCGCAGAGCGCCCTGCTCTTCAACGTCAAAGCTCTCACCGACCAAGTGCAGTCGCTCTCGGGCACGATCAAGGCGATGAGCCTTAGCGCCGCTGAGGACGAAGCGCGGCGCCAGCTTCACTAGCCTCTTTGCCAGCGACGCCAGACCAACCCTGACCGACCCAAGGATCATCCTCATGTCCCCCCGCCACGACGCCAATGACGCGAATCTCAGCCGAATCGCCGACGATCTCATCGGCATCCGCGAACTCCTCGAAAAAATGGATCACGCCCAGGACGCTCTTCTTGAAAACGGCCAATCCCTCCAGGGCCAGCTTGAGGCCCTGACGGGACAGATCACCCATATGATCCAGGTCCTGACCCCGGAACGGGCCGAACAGGAAGGACCATCGCTCGCCGACCTTCTCGCCCGCATCCTGACCCAGCAATCCGGCATGGCCGCCCTGCTGCGCCAGATCAACGACGCCCTGATGCGGCTCACGCCTGCCGAAGCCGCATCAGCCCACGCCGCCACCCCCGCAAACGGCGCCGGCCACGCCTGATCCCAATGCTCAATTTCAGGAAAATCTCCGCCGCGAGCGACGGCGCGGCGATCCGCGCCTACATGACCCAGGACCAGCCAGGACCCGAGTCTCTCAAGGTCCATGGCGTCGCCCTCGACGGTCGCGACCTGGAAACCGGGGAGCGCCTTACCGCCTACTACACAGGTCGGGGCGAGCGTGCCAACTGGCGGCCCGACATGGACCCGCGGCTCGCCGCGGCGCTCGGCATCGCAAGCGTCCGCGCCGCTCCCCGAGACGGCCAGCTCGACGCCCTGTTCGAAGCGCGCCGCGCCGACACCGGCGAGGACTGGAGCCAACATGTCCGGAAAAACTCCGGATTCGACTTCGTCTTCGCCCCGCACAAATCCGTATCGCTGGCGGCCGAGTTCGCGCCCACCGAGGCCGAGCGGCAGATGATCCGCAACGCCACTCACGCCGCGAGCGACGACGCGCTCCGCTACGCCGCCCAGGACCTCGGCTTCGCCCGGAAAGGGCATGCGGGAGAAAAGGGAGCGGAGGCAGGCGAGATCGGCTGGGTGACGTTCGCCCATGACGCGGCGCGGCCGACCGTCGCGGTCCAGAACGGGCCGGACGGGGCGACCTATCTGATGGACGCGCCGATCGCCGGCGATCCGCATTACCATCTGCATAATTTCATTCCGAACCTCGTCGTCACCGACGATGGCCGGGTCGGCTCGATCGACTCAAAGGCGCTGACCGCCCACAAGGTCCCTGAATACGGAGCCTTCTTTCAGGCCCGCCTGGCCGACCGCCTGCGCTCGCTTGGACTGAGGATCGGCCTCGACGCCGGCGGCGAGGCGGCCGTCGCCCTCGACATCCCCGAGAGCGCTGTTGCGACCTTCTCGAAACGCGACCGGCAGGTGGTCGGCGACGCACAGCGCTACGCCCGCGAACACGCGATCGACTGGGACGAGCTCTCGCTCGAGCGCAAGAAACAGATGCTGCATGAGGCGAGCGCCGCCGGGCGGCTCGGCAAGACCAAGGAGGAAGCGCACGCGGTCTGGCGCGAGCAGGTCGCGGAGCTCGGATGGACGCCAACCTCCGTTCTCGGCGCGACACCGCCAGTTGAGCGTACGTCCGACCAGCGGCGCGAGGCGGCTTACGGCTCCGCCTCCGCATCGCTCTCGGCGGAATTCCAGTTGAAAGCTGTCCTCGACGCTGAGCGCCTGCGGGTTCATGCGGCGCGCGGCCTGATCGAGGCAGGAGCAGCGGGCGGACGGGACGACGTCGACGCGGTCGTAAGCCTGATCGAGACGCGCGGCTTCGCCCACGACGGCAAGGCGGCCACCCTCATCTTCGGCCTGCACGAAGGCAAGGAGCGGATCAGCCACACCGAGCAACTCCGGATCGAGCAGAGCGTCGCCGAAATGTCGCGCGCGGCCGCCCGCGACCGGTCGGTCAACCTCTCCGACGCAGCGATCCGCGCAGCGATCGGACGGGTCGAAGCGGACGATGCCGGCGTCCGGTTCTCGAAAGAACAGCTCGCCGCCATCCACGCGCTGGGCGCCGGTGGAAAACTATCGCTGCTGACCGGGGTCGCCGGCTCCGGCAAGACCACGCTTCTGAAGCCGCTGGTCGACGCCTGGCGCGAAGGCGGCCGAACGGTAATCGGCATGGCGACAGCCTGGCGGCAGGCCGACGCCCTCAAGGAGGCCGGCGCCGACGAGACGATCGCGCTCCAACCGCTCCTCAACGCGATCGACACAGGAGAATTTTTGGCGAACGAGAACACCGTCCTCATCGTCGACGAGATCAGCCAGATCGGTCCCCGCCCGATGCTGAAGCTCCTCGAGCTGCAGGCCAAAACCGGCATGACCATCAAGATGCTCGGCGACCGGGAACAGGTGCAGTCGATCGAGGCGGGCGACACGATCGCGCTCCTGAAACGCGTTCTGCCGAAGGCCGCCATGCCCGAGGTGCTGACTGCTGTCCGCCAGAAGAACGACCGCGACCGCAAGATCGCCGCCCTCTTCCGCGACGGCAAAGCGGAAACAGCCCTTGCGATGAAGCGCGAGGACGGAACCGCGAGACTCCTCGAGGGCGACACCGACCGAGTGGTGCGGCAGATCGCCGACCTCTACATCGAGCGCAACGACGCGCTCAAATCCCAAGACCCGAGCTACGGGGTGACGATCACTACGCTCACCAACGCCGAGGCGGCCGACATCAGCCGGGCGATCCGCGAGCGTCTCAAAGCCCGCGGCGAGATCGGGACGGACGAGGCGACCTACAAGGCGGTCGTCTATCGGGCCGAGAAGCGAGAATTCTTCGACCTGCCCATCGCGACCGGAGATCGGCTGCGCATGTACCGGAAAACCCTCGCTGAGATCGACGGCAAGCGCGCCACGATCGGCAACAATGGCGACATCGTCGAGGTGGTCCGAAAGACGGCCGCCGGCCTCGTTCTGCGCAACGCGCGTGGTCAGACGGCCGAGATCGACTGGAAGCGGCTCTCGGACCCGAAGACCGGGAGGCTCCTGCTCGGCTTCGGCCATGCCTTCACAATCGACGCCGCGCAGGGCATGAGCACCAAGGGCGAGCACATCAACGCTCTGCCGCATGGCAGCGCGGCCACCTCGGCCTTCAAGACCTATACCGCCGAAAGCCGCGCCACCGGCCGGACGCATACCCTGATCTCAAAGGCGGCCGTCCACGCCGCCGTCCAGCGGTCCCGGGCGCTCGGCGACGTCACGCCGATGACCGAGGACGATCTTTGGAAAGAGGTCGCCAAGAACGCGTCGGAGAAGCCGTACAAGGCGCTCGCGCTCGACATCGCCGGCAAAGCGCGCCGGCAGCACGATCGAGCCGTCGAGATTGGGCTGTCCAACCACAATCGGATCGAGAAGGTCGCCGGGGAGCGGCCGCATCTCCGCGGCGAGATGAAAGCCTCCTATGAGGCGGGGCTTCTACGCCAGGTTTTCGAGCAGCAGCGCGACGCCCTCTTGGCGCTGATGCAGACGATCGACGAGCACTTGAAACGCGCCGCCTACGTGCTCGTCGACCATGCTAGAGCGATGGCGGCGACGATCAAGGGCGCGCCTCTCGCCGAGTCTGAGGCTCCCAATCCGCCCGAACCGCCGGCGCCAGCCCCCGCGGCGCGCGGCCCAGGCCTCTAACATCCGGGTCGCGAGAGAAGAGATCGCCGATGCCGTCGAACGATAGGCAGGATCGCGAAGCCAGGTCGGCGCCGAATCAAACGCCCGCGACCAATCACGGCTCTTAGATCACAAAGAGCAGAGGGCGCTTTCCCAGGGGGAAATAGACTTTTCTGTCATCAGTTCCTATCATCACGTCGGGCTGTTTCGTTCCGGTTGAATACTAAGCAATTTGCAGGGGAGGGGCACTATGTCCGGGAGCGGGGGCGGCGGGGACAACACCAATGATTGGCGACCCGCCTCGACGATTTTCAATCCTGTCGCGACGGAAGAAACTGGGGCCGGCGGCGGAGCAGCGCCAGTGGGGCCGAACCCCTGCCTATTCACCGAGGTGACAAATCTGGCGTCGCCCAACATAACGGTCGTGACGACACTGACGGTCGGGTCAGTTCTAGCTGTCGTCCTGCAAACTGCGCCACTGAGAGTCGTTGCCATGGCCGGCGCAGTCATTGCCGGATCAATTACATCCGCACGTCTCCCTGATATCATCCAATGTTTGCGTTCCGGGCAGCGATACGAGGCGCGCGTTACGCAGATCAACGGCGGTGCGGTGACGGTGGAAATCTACCCAGTATGACTGTGATCGACATTGTCGGAGGGATCTACAGGGAAGAGTGCGCATTTCCTTACTGGGCCCAGCTTTTCGGATCTGCCGGCCGCGCGGCGATGGCGCTCAGCGGTCTTATTGGAGAGATCCGACTCCACAGCGCTCTATCCGAACGCGAAGAGCTGACGGCTGAGGCGTCGTTCGGCGCAGCCGGCGTTGACTTGCGGCTTTCCCGCAGGTGCGCCGCGATCGGGTTCGACTATGTGCACTGCTTGTCGGTCCCCCGAATCTCGCCTGACCCCATGATCGAAACGCTCAGTCTGCCTGAGGTCGCCGGCGAAATCGTGGTCAAGTTCGGAATGATGGAGGGCGACCCACGAATCAACGCCCGGTACGGGATCTACGACCCACAGTCGGCGTCGCACCCTCTCCCATTTTCGCACTCAGGCTCCAAGGCCGATCATCTTGCGATCATCGCGAATCGAAGCGAAATCCTGAAGATGGCCAATGCGACTTCTGTGGACGACGCCGTCACCTACATCACAGCATCCGAAAAAGCCGAGGTTGTAGTCGTAAAGGACGGTCTCAACGGTGCCCAGGTATGCTCGGACGGGGCAAGCCACCACGTCCCCGCATTCAAGACTAAGAACGTCTTCTCGATCGGCTCGGGTGACGTGTTTGTCGCGGCATTTGCGTATGCGTGGGCCGTCAGAAACATACCGGCCGTCGACGCTGCGAGGTTCGCGAGTCTGTCGACGGCCAATTACGTCGAGACACGGGCACTTCCCATCGCTCCACCCGATCCCGGGGCGACAACTTGTCGCCAGGAAGCACGCCGAACAGGGGGAAGAGTATACCTCGCGGCGCCATTTCGCGAAACCGGACAGCGTATGCTCGTCGACGATGCGAGGTCCCAGCTTCGGAACCTTGGGATGAGTGTGTTCAGTCCGATCCACGACATCGGACCCGGCGTTGCCGAAGTCGTCGTTCAGCACGACTTGGCGGCCATTCGGCAATGCGATGCGGTTTTCGCAATCCTCAATGGGAGCAGCCCCGGGACGGTCTTCGAAGTGGGATACGCGCGGGCCTTGGAGAAGCCAGTCTTCTGCGTCACGCAAAACATGCGAGACGTCGACCTCAAGTTGCCTATGGGCGCGGGGGCCTCGCTTCACGAGGACTACGTCAGCGCTTTGTTTCAAATCGCGTGGCGTTCGTGAGACGTGCCTTGTTGCTGTCTGGCGGCATGGATTCCACCTGTCTTGCTTTTTGGCGAATGCCGAACCTCGCAGTTACCATCAACTACGGCCACAGGGCCGCTGAAGGTGAGATTCGGGCGGCCACTGCGGTATGCAGATCCCTAAACCTCGAGCATCGCATCATTCGATGCGATCTGTCGGATCTAGGGAGCGGCGATCTTGTCGGCAAAGCTGCCGACGTCGCAGCCCCTGCCAGCGAGTGGTGGCCCTATCGAAACCAGATGCTCGTGACGCTCGCGGCGATGGAATGCATTAAACACGGAATTTCGGTCCTCGAGATAGGATGCCTGCGCACCGATGGTTTCCACGTCGACGGGCGGCCCGAGTTTATTGCCGCCTTAAGCGCATTGCTCTCGATGCAGGAAGGAGGTCTGACGCTCGAAGCCCCCGCCGCCGAGTACAGCGCCGAACAACTCGTCCGGCTATCCGGCGCGCCCATCGAAATCCTCGCTTGGTCGCACTCATGCCATGTCAGCGACTACGCATGCGGTTTCTGTAGGGGATGTCGCAAACATTACGAGACAATGGAGGGGATCGGTGTTGGTCCCTATTGATCCGCGCCCCATCCCTGGCGTCATGCCCTTGGGCCGGCCGATCGAATGGCTTGATCCTCAAGTCACCGAGATTGATACGCGATCTCTCCCTTTCGGCGGCCCTTCTTTGAAGAGCGTACTCCATTCGCGCCGCTCCAATAGGGCCTTTTCTGAAGCCTCGACCGAGGAGGTTGCCTCCGTTGTTCGCGAGGCGCTCCGCACAGAGTTCGTCGGAGTGGATACGAAGTTCGGGCGGAAATTGAAGGGTGTCGTATCGGCGGGCGCGCTGCATCCGGTGAAAGGGGTGCTGCTCGATAGAGACGGCAACCCAATCTTCTACGATGATGTTGATGATCGTTTCCTGTCTGTCGGAATACGAGACGTTCGGCAATTGGAGGGTTTTCTGAACGACTGCCGAGAGGTTTTGCCGGAGGCTCAAGGACGCTGGATCGCGCTCATCGCAGACTGCCGCGATCTATCCCGTCTCTATACCAACCATCAATCGCTTCTCTGGCGCGACGCGGGCGCGGCTATCCAAGTGATGGCGATGGTCGCGGAAGCTCTTGAGCTGGCGTTTTGTCCAATTGGCATTCTCGGCCACGGGCTCATTGACGCACTGTTGCCGGGTGGCGGAGGCTTCGCCGCCGTCGGCGTGGTCGCCATCGGAAGATTGGGATCGATCAGAAATCCAACTGAAGCTGGTCGGCGAGACTATTGACTTTAACGGCGCGTGCGGTTGGCCCGATTCGCCGCATAATGTCCCACATGACCGCGTCAAGGACACTTGCCCTCACCTCTATCGCCTGAGCAAACCTCAAAAAGGAATCCTCGAGCTTGAAATAGTCCCTAGTCGGGTTCGCTCCCGGATCAAATACCTTCATCATGACGCAGGCGCGATGAAGATGGACGTCGATGATAGCGACGTCGTCGGAATTCAAGTAGTTTCGGACGATCCAGGACGCGGTCTTCGGACCGATTCCCTGAAATGCGAGCAATTTGTCCCGAAGCTCGCGCGCCGGCAGATCGGAATCGAGGTTTGTCGCCATTCCCAACGCACGGCTTAGGTACCTCGCCTTTTGGGCCGCAAACCGGTACCGGCGTACCTTTCCAGCCATATTGAAAGGCTGAGATAGCAGCTGAAGCATCTGCGTTTCGGTCGCCGTGCCTTGGAGCACTTCATGGTCCCTCAGCCGCTCGAACGCGGCCAGTCCCATTTCGGCAGGAATGCCGTAGCCGCCCAAAAGGCAAACGGCAATCTCCTCCAGAAGGGTGTCTCCTAGGCGGTGACTGGAATAACGATTTCGATAGATCTGCGCTTCGGACTGATACTTCCAGAAAGATGGCGTAAACAATTCGTCGGGCGGCCCCCAAATCACTCCCGGCATAACTTCTTCCGCGCCTGGCGGGAGAAAGAGTTCCTCAATTTGCCCTTTGATATTGATCCAAAGCCGCTGCATCCCCTACCTCCCGAAGCTGTTCTAAACACCTCAAGCCAACGGCGTCACTCCCCGGAACTACAGGGCAAGCAATTGTCCACCTTTTCGTAAACTCGCGGTTCACCGTCGCGCTCTTGCGCCGATCACGCTTGGGCTCGTTACCAGTCGCGATTGCGAAAAAGACTGTGCGCGATCTCGCGTCCGATCCCCCATCCGAACCCATGCATGACTGACTTCATGAGCCCGTCGCCCTCGTTGGGCGCAAAGACCGCAATCGCGCCGACGACGAGTCCGACGAGGACGAACAGTCTCACGAGGATGCTCCTTGGGTTCGAGGCGGGATGAAGAGACCTACGTCCGCGCACATCTCCCGCAGCTCGACAACGGAATAGGCGCGCCTCGCCTTCACCCGCATGAGCGGCAGCCCGATCTCGAGGAACAATGCATTGACGAAGGCGTCCCGTTGCTGGCGCTCGGGCAGAAGGTGGCTGCGGTCATCGACCTCGATCGCGGCGACCGGATCGAGCGTCAAGACGTCGCAGATCACGAAATCGACGCTCTTCGCCATGACGCCGTTCAACGCCTGGCGGCGGGAGGCCGGGTTGGCGCCAAGCCTCGGGCTCACAAGCTCGGCAAGGCGCACCTGAGCGAAAGCGCGGTAGTTCCGGCCGAGCGCAGCGTCGAGCGTCATCAAAAAGGACTTTTCGTTGGTGGTCAGGAATCGGCCGCGCTGATAGCCGGCGCGGCCGGCGCCGCGTAGGCCACCCATTATGAAGACGACGAGAGCGGCGAACGCCGCGAGATAGAAGAGCGCCGCCGGACGATTGAGAAGCGCTTCGAGACGCCTTGCCCAACCGGCTCCGAACGCGTGGCTCACTGAGGCCAGCGTCTCAGTCATCTGCGCCGCGGCGTCGGACAGCGCGTCGAGGAAGAGACTCATTGACGCTCCCCCGACCGAGACGCCCAAATCACAACGTCGCCCCGCCCAGGCGCGGCGAAGCCGCTTCCTTGGCCTTCGCGGCGGCGGCCTGGCGCGCCGTGCTCACCATGTCGCCTGTCAGCGCCTGAATGGATAGGACAGCATCCTGTTCCGCTGCCCCTCGAACCGCGACGCGCGCCTCGATCACCTGCCCCGCGCCGAGCACCATCGCCGCCGCCTGCCGCGCGTCCGTCGCCGAAACCCCTGCCGCGATCTCGATACTTTCGATGAACGCCCTTGTTTCTTCCGCGCGCCCGCCGTCTCCCGCATATAGCGCCGTCGGCGTCGCCGGGGCTTTCGGAGGGCGGCTGGTTGCGGCGAGCATCATTGCCTGGAGCGGCGCATGCGGCGCGAGCGCGGCGATCTCCTCGGCCGACAGCGGAGCTTCGCCGGCGGCCTCAATCGCCGCCTCCACGCATTCCATGCCCGGTCGCCCGGACGCGGCCGCGTCAGAGAACGCCTTCAGCATCGCCGCAAGCGTCGCCGACTTCTCTGTCCTCGCCGTGCCTAGACCGCGTTCGAGCGCTTCCAGAGCCGAGGTCACGGGTCGGGTCGAGGCTTTCAGCGCCTCGGCGTCGGGCGGCGGCAAGACCACGGGACGGTTGAGCCGCATCGGTCCTCTCGCGTCGATGTCGGCGTGAAACAACTTTGCGTGGATGCGGCGGCCGCCGAACAAGATGATCGCCTCGCCCTCGATCAGGCTCTGCAAATCGCGCCAGTCGACGCCGGCGACCTCTCGGACCTCGGCCGAGCGGCTCTCCGCATATTCGCCCGTCCCGCCGCCCTCATAGCTCGTCGCCTGGGTGACATAAGTCTTGCCGGCGGTGTCCTCGATCCATTGCCGGGTGCGGTTGGCGTCCTGCTGGCGCATCGCGACCGTCAGGTTGCCGTTGCCGAGCAGCGACTGGGTCTTTTCGCCCAGTCGCGCCCAAATGCCCGAGACTTCCTGGAACCCGAGCCAGAACATCATGTTGAGGCCCCGGCCCTGGGCCAGCATACGGTCCATGCCGCTCGTCGCGTAATAGCCGACCTCGTCGAGGACGACATGAAAGGGCGCTACCCCCATGCCTGGCTTGTTGGCGACGATCACATCGGAATCGCCCTCGAGGCGCGCGCCGAGCATCTGCGCCATCATGCCGCGCAACGACGCGACCACGATCTTGCCCAGCGCCGCCAGACGTTCGTCTGAGCTTTCGAGGGCGGGGAGGTTGACGACCAATATGCGGCGGTTAAGAACCACGTCGCGCATGTCCACGTCCGACTGCCGGACCTTGAAGATGTGGCCGAGCGAGACGCCGAGCAGCTGGAAGGTGTGCGTGAAGTAGAACTGGGCGAAACCGTGCTGCTTCGACGGCTCCTCGGTCTTCTGTCGGTTCCAGTCGAGGCTCATGTCGTAAGAAGGCAGTTCGCCGAGATAGGCTTGCAGCGGATAGATCAGATCCTCGGGCATTTCAGGAACGGGAATGTTTTTCGTCTCGCCCGTGATCGGGTTCCTGACCTCGAACATCCGCTTCGTCGCGACCTTCCAGATGCTGCGCAACTCGAAGGAAAGCCGGATGGTCTCGATATTGAGCGGCACGCCCTTATGGTCACGCATCCAGACGAGGACCGGCGTCAAGGTGCCGACCAGCGCCACCGCGCGCTCACGAAAGACGCCGTTGGCGTCGCCCGGGGCCGGCTCGCCGAGCAGGCTCGACAGCATCTCGCCGATCGCGTCGGCGTTGCCGACCGCGAACGGGTTGAACCGATTCGAATCCTTGACGCCCGAGGCGACCATGAAATTGAGACAGAGGACGTCGTCCTCGCGTCCGAACCGACGGGCGAGCGCCAGAACCTCGCCGTAAAGCTTGTTGTCGGCCTTGCCGTCGACGATCACGAAGCCCGAGGCGTGGGTCAGCGCATTGGTGAGGAACGACAGGAGCGCCGTCGTCTTGCCCGCGCCGGTCGTGCCCGGCACGGTCGCATGCTGACGGCCATCCTCGAACGCGATCCAGAGCTCCCGGCCGTTGACGTCCTTGCCGAGATGGATCGAACCGTCGGCCATGCGCGGCCGACGTCCTTTCGGCGAGGGATGGTTCCAGTCGCGTATGCGCGCCGTTCGCGGCAGGCGAAGCGGCAGGGTGACGCGCCGGCTCATCACGAGCCCGGCATAGAGGAGCGAGGCAGGCGTAACGAAGTTCACGGATGCTGGCTCGACGAACATCAGCATGGCGCCGCCGGCGAGCAGCACGCTCGAAAATTCGCTCATCATCGCCGACCACATGCGGGTGGTGATCGGACGGATGTCGCGGAGGCGCTGCGCGCCCGAACGTTCGAACCGTTCCTGCGGCCCGACGATTTCCCGCTGGCCCATTATCGCCTCCCGGTCGGTCCGGTCATTAGACCCCCTTATTGTTGATGCAGGCCAAATGTCCCCGGACCCGGCTCGCCCTCGGCCGCGCCTTTGGAGGCAGGCGATTGGGACGGGGCGCGCTCAGACGGCGCGGGGACTGGGTTCGATTGCGACCCAGGCGCCGCCACGGGGCTCCCAAGGTCCTCGAGGCTGTCGACGGCGCTCGGCAGCGGATGGTAGGCCGTCAGAACCAGCGTCGCCATGGCTCCGAGCCCCACACAAAAGACGAAAGAGAGGACGCGCGCGAGCCAGCTTCGCCGCCTCGGCTGCGGGTTCGACGGGAGCGTCAGCCGCTCGAGCTGAGCCTCACGCAAGGCATCGCGGAACCCGTCGCGAATCGACCGCTGGATCTCGCTCGCGTCAGAGCCAACCGATCCGCCCCTAATCGGATGGACCTGAATGTCGATCCGCAGCCGGGAAGGGTCGCGCTCATCGAGCGCGGCTTCCACGCCGGCCCTATCCTCGATCAACATTCTTCATCTCCTTCGTTAGTAAAGACCGTGATCGGCGCCCGTTGAGGGACAGGGCTGGCTCGAAGCGAGCATGGGGGACCAGCGGCGCGAACGCGAAACGGGATTCGTTCAGCCCGCTTTGGTTCGGATCGCGGCGATCGCCTGATCGAGTTCCGGGGTCGGAATTGGCACGCCGACCGCGCGTTCGGCCGCCCAGTGGGCGCCCGCGCCAATCGCCTCGACCCGCATGCTCGGATGGGGATGCGCGATGAGCGCGTCCGACTCGAAGCCGAGCGCATGCAGCGCGTACCAGAGCCGGCGATCGACGAGCTTCAGGAAGGCGAACTGCGCCGGCGCCAGAACACCACTCCGCAGCCGCGCTTGGTTCAGGACCGACATCAGGCCTGGCGTCGTAAAATGATGCTTCTGCATGACGTCGACGGCCCAGGCGGTGACTTCCACCGTCGCGAGCACGCGATCGGCGAGGGCGAGCGTCTTCGGATCGAACGCGAGCGGCTCTTCCGGCCCCTCCCCGCCGGCGGCTTTGCCGCGTGGCAACCCCTCCGACAGGAGTCCAAGCAGCGCAGCCGCTTCGTCGCGGCGCTGCACGCCCTGCAAGGCGAAGACCGCGAGCATGCAGCGCACGGGCTGCGAAGCCGCGGCGGGCCCCGTCCACCGCCCGCCCAACTGGCGCATGAACTCGCGGCGGGCCGCTGCCTCGTCGAAACCGCCCTTCTCGCTCGTCGCATAGCGCGCGACCCACTCATCCGCATGCAGCGCGCCGTCGGCCGGGCGCGGCTCGCCGGAGCGCAGCTTCGTAAGTTTTAAGCCCCGACCGACGAACGCCGCCGTGCTGCGGGAATGGATCGCCTGCTCGGCCATCAGCTTTTCGAGATCGAAGGTCCGGGTGAAGCGGGCGTTGCCGGCGCGCAGAAAGCATAGGCCCGCCAGCGCCAGAACCAACGCCATGGCGGGATAAACGAATTCCTGGCCGATGTTGCGATAGAGTCGTACGAGCTGACCGAACTGAACCCAGTCTGGATGAACGCGTTGAACCGCGATGTCGGCGGGCCTAAAGCGGTCGGTCACGACGCCGATCGCCTCCATCTCAAAGTGGGCGACCAACAACGCGATCCTGCTAATTTGGGCATGCCAGACATGCCAACTCGCCCAGCTGAGAATGCACAAGCCCACGACGATCAGGATGAGGCTGAAGCCCGTGTAGTCGTCGCTGCCGATCGCGCCACGGCCATGCGAAGACCGGGCCATTCTACCGCCCTCCCCCGCTATCGGCGCTCGCAACGTCGCGTGTCGCGTCTCGCTCCGCCTCCCGCTTGAGGCGCATCGCCTGGTCGTAGACGAGGCGCATGTACTCGAGCTTATGAACGGGGCTATGCGAGTGATAGAGCGCGACGCCCTCCCAAAGGTCACCGCGCGCCTCGTCGAGCGCCTGGCGGAGAATCCAGGCGCCTCCCTCGACATTGGCACAGAAACTGTCTCTGAGCGCCCGGTAGGCCTCCTCCCGCGACGCGCCCCAGTGCTCGGCGATCTTGCTGAGCCATGTGTCGTTGACCTGCATCGGGCCGATGTCGACGGTGTCGTTCGCGTTCTGACTGACAGCGCCGAGCCGCCCGCCCTCGACGCTGATCAGGAGCACGAGCACGCCGGCAGGCACATGATGAACTCCGGCCGCCGCCTTCAGGCACCCCTCGATCATCGCCTCATCGGCCTTCGCCGGAACACTAGCGTTAAGCGCGATCGCCAACGCCGCGAGCGACCACCTTCCGCCCTTCGTTCTGATACCCGCTCCGATCATCCCATCGCCTTCCTGGCTTCGGTGCGCGCCGTGGCCTCGTCGAACACGCGCGCGAGATCCAGCACCATCACCCCGTCAGGGCGCGCGACCGCCGCGATCGCCTCCATGACCGACAGGAGGACGCAGGAGAAGGCCTCGGCCCGGATCGCCTTGATTCGCCACGACATGAGCGCGCCGAGATCGCGCTGCAGCCCGAGTTCGAAGCCGCGCCCGGTGACGTCGCGCCAGATCGCCTCCGCGGCGACAAGGAACACCGGCAGAAGCCCATCCTCCGCGGCGGCGGCGTCAAAGGGGATGCTGACCAGATCTCGGCGCGGCCCGTCCTCGATGAGGATGTCCCGATTGGCCTCGATCAAGAGCGCCCGAACGACGCAGGACACATAAGCGGGATCAAGCGTCTTTAACGGCGTAGCGCCGGTCGTGGTCATGCGAACCTCCGACGCTTCCACACTGGAATCGCCGGACGATAGCGGCCGACAAGACCGCGCCGGATCATCCTCAGGGTCGCGGGAACCGTCAGGCCCGCCCAGCTGATCACCGAGAAAAAGATGACGCCGGTCGCGGCGATATAAAACGTCGTCCAGCTCCAGTAGACGACGAACACCAGGAGCGGCAGGCAGGCCCGCGCATCGAGAAAAACCAATTTGACCGGTCGCCCCGTGTCACGCCACATGCTTTCGCTCCTTGCCCAACTGGCTGTTGTCCAATTGCTCGTTCACCCGATCTCGCGACGGACATTTTCGGCCGTTTCTTCGCTGATCCGGCCTTCGTTGAGCGCGATTCCGATCGCGCTCGCGTAAGACTGACCGCTCGTTTCCAACGCCTCGGCGGTGATTTGAGGCCAGTCGTCGGCGCGGGTGGAGGCGAGGCGCTTGCGATAGGCCGCATCGCAAACGAGGAACTCGCGCAGAGGCGTCCACTTGCCGTCGGTCGAGGGAACGAGGCGCTGGTTGATCACAAGGCGCAGCGCCTGGGCGCAGGACGTCATCGCGTCCTTGAGCTGGGCGGGCGGGAGGAGGCTCGCGACCCGTTGCATGGTGAGCGGCACGGTCTCGGCGTGGATCGTCGTCGCGGTCGCGTGGCCCGAGATGGCGGCCTGGATGGTTGCGATCATGTGTTCGGGCTTG
>DATCEJ010000027.1:0-2044 GCA_036510135.1 Roseiarcus sp.
GTCGCACGCAACGGCGGCTGGGTCCTGGTCGATGACAAGGGCGCTGAGCTTCTTTCGGTCGCTAAAGACGCGAACGGCGCCTCGCTTTTCACCCGCAGGCGAATCTTCGAATAAGTTTCCCAAAGATGCCGAAGGAATTGGAGACGGCTTCACCTCGTTTGAGGCCCGGCCCCAGCGCCATCTCACGAAATTTCTTGCAGAAGCCGGGCTTAAGCTGATTCTTCGGTTTGGCGTCGGCAAATCGGTTGAGGCGCGCAGGGGACAAGCCCTTGCAGTCATCGCATCCGACAAATCTCACAGGCGCGAATCTCAACGAGCAGGTCGGCCGCACGGCCAGGACGCCGACCGCGCTCCGCCCAGTCTGATTGCTCCCCGGTATGCGGGGGAGTATGCGGACACAAAAGCGGACACAGATATATCGCTAAGAGTCCGGCACTATGGCGTAAATCTCTGATTTTATTGGCGTCCCGGAGAGGACTTGAACCTCTGACCCCAGGTTTAGGAAACCTGTGCTCTATCCAGCTGAGCTACCGGGACTCCGATCAACCGCGCGGCAGCCGAAACGCGTATAGACACGGCAAGGCCAAGCGCGGCATGCCCTTAGCATGAATTTCTGCTTTGCGCATCGAAGCCGCGCGTCCTTTGTTGAGGCCTGGTCGTGGCCTCGCGGCGCTTGCGTGGCGCTCTTGGCCATCGTTCTTGCTTCCCCTTGCCTTGCGGCTTGCGGGCGGGCGGCCGGACGCGTGCAGGTGGTCAGCGTTGATGAGCGCCTCGATATCGAACTCAGCGATGGAAGAATCGTGAGGCTTGGCGGGTTGGACATGCCCAACGCTGAACGCGGCGCGCCGGAGATCGCGAACGGCGCCCGTGCGTTCCTGAGCGACCGCCTGGCCGGTCGAGGAGCCGACCTTATCCAATTGGCCGGCGGAACTGACCGGTGGGGCAGGACCGTCGCGGACCTTGTTGTCACAGATCCGAGAGACGGGGCAGCCGGCTCGACCGCAGCGGCGCTGTTGACGGCGGGCTATGCGCGCGTCCGGCCGGAGTTCGAGACCCGCGGCTGCGCCGTCGAGCGGCTGGCGATCGAAGAGCAAGCGCGCCAAGGGGAAACAGGAATATGGCGCGATCCGCAATTCGCCGTGATACAATCGTCCAACTCGGCTGAGCTCCGTCGCTGGGCCCGCAGATTTGTGGTGGTTGAAGGCATGGTGCGAAGGGTTGGCTTCGCGCGCTCGCGCATTTATCTTGAACTCGTCCCGCGCGACGGTCCGACGATCGTGGTCGCGCGCAAGCTGGAGACGGCTTTGGCGCGCGAGGGTCGACCGGTCACCGCCATGGTCGGACAGACAATCCGGGCGCGCGGCGCTCTCGATGACCGGTTCGGCCCGAGAATCGAGGTCGCTGATCCGGCAATGATCGAAATTGCGCGTCGAGCCGACGCGTCAGAAGAGGCGAAGCCCCGTCCATGAGTGGCCTGCCGGACAATCTGGGACGCAGGCTTGCGTCCTGGCGCGGCCAGCGCGTCCTGATCGCGCTTATGGCCGGTCTGGCGCTGGGATTAACGGCTTGCGCCTCGATCGATCCGCCGCCGGCGCCGGCCAGCATCGCGCCAACGCCGGTTCCCCGCCCTGTTTCGACCGAAAAGCCCAATCCAGAGCGCAAGCGGCTGATCGATGCCTTCGGCGGCGTCTACTCGGCTCCGGCGACTCAGGCGTATCTCGACGCGGTTCTCGCGAAGATCGCGCCTCCGTCCGACGCCACGGGGCCATCATACCACGTCAATGTGCTGAATTCGCCGATCGTCAACGCCTTCTCCCTGCCCTCGGGGGATATTTTCGTCACCCGCGGGCTTTTGGCGCTCGCCGATGACACATCGGAAATCGCCGCGGTGATGGCGCATGAAATCGGCCATATCACCGCGCGCCACGCGGCCCAGCGGGCCGAGTTCGAAAAGACGACGGCGCTGTTCTCGCACGTCAATTCGCAATTGCTGGAACAACGCCAGGCTCGAGACGAAGTCGAGGCGCGCTCGAAGCTCGCAATC
>DATCEJ010000028.1:0-3538 GCA_036510135.1 Roseiarcus sp.
TTCCGGGAATCGTCCACGGCGTCGTGGTCCAGATGACGATGGAGGCGTCCTCGGACTCGACCGGGAAAGCCACGAAAACCGTGTCGCTGACATGGTCTTCGTACTCGACCTCAGCCTCTGCGAGAGCCGTCTTCTCGGCGACGCTCCACATCACCGGCTTCGAGCCGCGATAAAGCAGCCCACTCGCGACGAATTTGAAGATTTCGCAAGCGATCTGCGCTTCGGCTGGATAGCTCATCGTCGTGTAGGGATGGTCCCAATCGCCAACGACGCCGAGCCGCTTGAACTCCTCCCGCTGCACGGAAAGCCAGTGCTCGGCGAAGGCGCGGCATTCCTTGCGGAAGGCGATGATGGCTTGCGAATCCGAGAAGTCGGGCTTCACCTTGCCCTTGCTTCGGTAAAACTCTTCCTCGACCTTCCATTCGATCGGGAGCCCGTGGCAGTCCCAACCGGGCACATAGTTGGATTCCCGGCCCGTCATCTGATGCGAGCGGACGACGATGTCCTTCAGCGTCTTGTTGAGCGCCGTGCCGATGTGGACATTGCCGTTGGCGTAAGGAGGCCCGTCGTGGAGCACGAATTTGGGGCGGCCTTTGCCGCTCTGGCGCAGCTCTGCATACAAATTCTCGCGCGCCCAGCGCGCCAGAATTTCCGGCTCCTTCTGCGGCAGACCCGCGCGCATGGGAAAATCCGTCTTGGGCAGGTAAAGAGTGCCGGAATAATCGAGGCCTGAGACGGACGCGTCGGACATGAGATTGGGGGCCAAATTCGGGGTGCTTTGAACGGACGCGTCCGATTAGAGGATTTGGGGCCGTTCGCCAAATTCGATCCTGCCGCCTGGCCAACCTGTTCCGACGTTGCGGGCAGGAGCCGCGCCGGGTGGAAGCGCCATGCCTTCGAGGGCCGCTCGGGAGGCGCGCTCGGCGTAGCGGTAATTTTACCGGCGCCCTCCAATCTTATCAGGGGCTTAGGATCCCGTTTAGTTCCGCGCCGAAAAATGGCGCAATATTCCTATTTATACAATTACCGCCTGTTTAATTAACCGCCTTCGAGGATTGCGCGCGCTCGCTCTTTGTCCCGCGTCATTTCGGCGACGAGCAAGGGAATGGAATCGAACTTCAGCTCATCCCGGATGCGCGCGATGAACTCCACTTCCATCTCGCGACCATAGAGGTCGCCGTCGAAATCGAGGAGATGAACCTCAAGCAACGGCGGGCCGTCATCGACCGTCGGGCGGGTGCCGAAGCTGGCAACGGCCGGAAAGGCGCGCCCGTCGATTCGCGCGACGACCGCATAAATCCCGTGAGCAAGCAGGTTGGTCGGCTCGAGCGCGATATTCGCCGTCGGCACGCCAAGGGTGCGCCCCAGGCGCTGGCCCGAGATCACCTGGCCTGAAACCGAATAGTTGCGGCCGAGACCTTGCGCCGCGGCGGCGAGATCGCCGCGCTCGAGGGCCTTGCGAATGGCGCTCGAGGAGAAAACCCCCGCGTCGTCTTCCACCCTGGTGACAATCTCGACCCCGAAGCCGTGCCTTGCACCGGCCTCGGCGAGGGTGCTTGGGGAGCCGGACCGGCCCTTGCCAAAATGAAAGTCCCATCCGACGATGACCGCGCTCGCTCCAAGCCGCGCAACCAGAACGTTCGCAATGAACTCGTCCGCGCTCATGGCGGCCAGCGCGGCGTCAAAGCGAATAAGAACGAGACCCGTCAGCCCGAGCCCGGCGCAAATTGCCGCCTTATGGCCGGGCGGCGTCAAGCGAAAAACGACCGGTCGGCCGGCGAAGAAGTCGACGGGATGGGGTTCGAAGGTCAGGAGAGCGCTGGGGGCCGCTCTCTCTTTCGCCATCGCGACAGCGCGTCCGATGACGACCTGATGCCCACGATGCAAGCCGTCAAAATTCCCGATTGCGTAGACCGCGCCCTCGAGCCCGTGCGGCGGCAGCATCGGGTCCGTGGCGAGCACGAAGCCGTTGGTCATTGGGTCCTGCCGGCGCCGGGGGTTCTGCCGTCCCGTACCTGCGTTTCTCCGCATAGGCAACAGCCGTTCGCGCGGGATGTGGTCAACCGGCGGGAGGCTTTTGCTTGGGCGTCGGCGGCACGCTGAGAACGCCCTCGCCATCGAGCACGATCTGGTCGCCAACGCGGCACTCGCAATGCAGCCGGACGCGGCGGTTCTTCTCGGTCAACTCGGCCACCTCGACGTTGACGTCAATGACGTCGCCGATCTTGACCGGACCGCGAAAATTCAAGGTCTGCGAGATATAGACAGCGCCTGGGCCCGGCAGCCGCATGCCAATGACGCCGGAAATCAGGCTCGCGGTGTAGAGCCCATGAACAATTCGGCCGCCAAAACGAGTCTTGCGGGCGAAATGCTCCGACAAATGGATGGGATTGTGATCGCCGGAGAGCTCGGCGAAATGGATCACGTCTTCATTTTCGACGACTTTGCGAATCGTCGCCCGCATGCCGACCGCAAGATCTTCGAAATAGAGCGTCTGAAACAGCTCCATTGCCTCACCGCCTAGGGCCGAAGCACGGGAATGGCGGCGACGGGCCACACCGCGTTTTCGTCGTACAACGCCTGCAGCTCAATCGGATCGGCCGGCGATTCCAGCGTCTCCTTGTGCAAGGACCGGTGAATGCCTCCGGTGACAAAGAGCACGTCCAACCCGGCTCGCGAGGCCCCAATGATGTCTGTCCGCATGCCGTCCCCGATCGCCAGCATACGAGGCTTCTCGATCGGCGCGCCTCGAATGTATTCAGCCAGCGCCAACGCCCGGTCGTAGATTGGCGCGTAGGGTTTGCCCGCATAAACGACCGAGCCGCCGAGCTCTTCGTATCGACGCGCGAGCGCTCCCGCGCAGTAAATCAGAGTGTCGCCACGGTGGATGACGATGTCCGGATTGGCGCATATCATCGCCATGCCGCGGACCGACATCGCCTTCAGTTCAGGCTCGTAATCATCCAGGGTTTCGGTCTCGTCGTTTCTGAGGCCCGTGCAGAGCGTATATTGGGCGTCTTCCAGGGGAACGAGCTTCGGCCGGGCGCCGGTCGCGTCCGCCACGGCGTCGAGGAGGGTCAAGTCACGTTCCGGCCCGAGGTGGAGGACCCGGTCGCCCGCCTGCTGTTCCATCAGTCCAATCGTCACGTCGCCGGACGTGACGACGGCGTCGAATGCGGCTGGCGAAACTCCAAGTTTCAGCACTTGCCGTGCGATCGACGCAGAGGGACGCGGCGCGTTGCTGATGAGAACAACGACACCGCCCCGCCCTCGGAACGACACAAGCGCATCGGAGGCTTGCGCAAAGGCGGCCACACCGTCGTGCAACACGCCCCAGATGTCGCACAGAATCAGGTCATAGCGGTCCGAGATCTCGCTGAGACCGCCGATTTGCCTGATGATCTGCGCCTGTTGCTGCCCCATCCCTGGCTCGGCTAGGCGACGCGTTCATCCCTGTCAAGGCATGGGTCAGCGCTTCGCGTGGCGCCGCCTGCTTGACGGCGCACGGGTTGGTTCCTAGCTATTGAGCGCGGCACGC
>DATCEJ010000029.1:0-5713 GCA_036510135.1 Roseiarcus sp.
AGAGCGCGAGTCTAAACACGCTCGCGCCTCTCGCAACGAGGGAGACAGGCCGATGCCTCCATCCAAGATCAACGTTCTCGAGGCCGTTGACCGGAAGGTTAAGGAAGTCTTCCATCCGTTCGTCGTTGGCGACGTCAACGACAGTCAGGTCAAGGTGGCGAAGTTCGGCGCCGAATTCGACTGGCACGCCCATGAACACGAAGACGAGGCGTTTTTTGTGTTGCGCGGGCGCATCGCGATCGACTTTCGCGATGGCGTCTCAGAAATGGGTGAAGGTGATTTTGTCGTCGTGCCGCGAGGGGTCGAACATCGGCCTCGGTCGCTTTCGCCGGAGCCTGTCGTTTTGATGTTCGAGCCGAGCGCGACGCTCAATACCGGGGACGCGGTGAGTGCATTGACGGTGCACGAACTCGATCGGCTTTAGGTCCGTGATCAGGAGGATCTCGTTGGATCCGCTAAAACGATGGAATTCGTGCGTAGTTGCACACATGTTTGTTGTGTGTCGAGGCTTGGATGAACAACCTCACCCTCGCCGGCGTTCTTCATCGCCAAATGTTTACTCCGGCTGAGGCGCTTTCTGCGCGCGCGCTAAAAAATCCTTTTCGAATTGAACCGCCAACGGCCGAAAGCCTTTCATGTCCATCCTCGTCGACGCCAACACAAAGGTCATTACCCAGGGCTTTACCGGCAAGAACGGCACGTTCCATTCCGAGCAGGCGATGGCTTACGGCACGAAGCTTGTGGGCGGCGTCTCACCCCGCAAGGGCGGCTCGATCCATCTCGGGCTGCCGGTCTTCAACACAGTCGCCGAAGCGCGGGAGAAAACCGGCGCCGACGCGAGTGTGATCTACGTGCCGCCGGCCGGCGCCGCCGACGCGATCTGCGAAGCCATCGACGCCGAGACGCCGCTCATCGTTTGCATCACCGAAGGCATTCCGGTCCTTGACATGGCGCGCGTCAAAAAAGCGCTGCAAGGCTCGAAGTCGACCTTGATCGGACCGAATTGTCCAGGCGTCATGACGGCCGGCGAATGCAAGATCGGCATCATGCCGGGCACCATCTTTACGCGCGGCAGCGTCGGCGTCGTCTCGCGTTCGGGCACGCTGACCTACGAGGCGGTGTTTCAGACCACGCGCGAAGGTCTCGGGCAGACGACCGCGGTCGGTATTGGCGGCGACCCGATCAAGGGCTTGGAATTTGTCGATGTGCTCGCCATGTTTATGGCCGATCCCAAGACCCAGTCGATCGTGATGATTGGGGAAATCGGTGGCCAGGCCGAAGAGGACGCCGCCGAGTTTCTCAAGGACGAGGCCAGGCGCGGCCGCACAAAGCCGGTCGTCGGCTTCATCGCCGGACGCACAGCTCCCTCCGGGCGCCGTATGGGGCATGCAGGGGCGATCATCGCTGGAGGCAAGGGGGGCGCCGAGGACAAGATTGCGGCGCTTGAGGCGGCCGGCGTCCGCGTCTCGCCCTCTCCTGCCCGGCTCGGCAAGACATTGGTCGATTTGTTGCACGGCAACTAAGGGAGTCCGCGCGGTGGCTCGTCAGGACGTTAATCAAGCGCTGCTGCAAACCTCGTTTCTGTACGGGGCCAACAGCGCTTACATCGAAGCGTTGCAGGCGCAATACGAGAAAGACCCGCAGTCGGTCGAACCTGGCTGGCGCCAATTCTTTGCCGAGCTTGGCGACGACCCGGCGAGCGTAGCCAAAGCCGAGCGCGGCGCGTCATGGCGTCAGTCCAATTGGCCGGAGACTCCTAAGGGGGATCTTATCAACGCGCTGGACGGCGATTGGCCGGCGACAGAAAGGGCGGTCGCCGATAAGCTGCGCGCCAAGGCGGAGGGGACGGGGTCAAAAGCGGCCCCGAGCGAAGACGACATTCGCCGGGCGACGCGTGACTCCGTGCGCGCGCTCATGATGATCCGCGCCTATCGCATGCGTGGCCACCTTTACGCCAATCTCGATCCGCTCGGCCTCGAGCAGCAGAGGGACCACGAAGAACTCCATCCCTCGACCTACGGGTTCCAGGAGTCCGACTACGACCGCAAGATCTTCATCGATCATGTGCTCGGGCTCGAATACGCGACCGTGCGCGAAATGCTTGCGATCCTACGGCGGACCTATTGCGGGACCATCGGCTTCGAATTCGTCCATATTTCTGATCCGGCGGAGAAGGCCTGGATTCAGGAGCGCGTCGAGGGGCCCGACAAGGAAATCCAGTTCACGAGGGAGGGCAAGCGCGCGATCCTTAGCAAGCTGATCGAGGCGGAGGGCTTCGAGAATTTCTTCGACGTCAAATATACCGGCGCCAAGCGCTTCGGGCTCGACGGCGCGGAAGCGATGATTCCGGCGCTTGAGCAGATCATCAAGCGCGGAGGCCAACTCGGCCTGAAAGACATTGCTCTCGGCATGGCTCATCGTGGCCGGCTCAATGTGCTGGGTCAGGTGATGGGCAAGCCGCACCGCGTCATCTTCCATGAGTTCAAGGGCGGTTCGGCTTCACCCGATGAACTCGAGGGTTCGGGCGATGTCAAATATCACCTCGGCGCGTCTTCAGACCGCGAATTCGACGGCAACACTGTTCATCTTTCGCTGACCGCCAATCCGTCTCACCTTGAGATCGTCGATCCGGTTGTTCTTGGCAAGGTGCGCGCCAAGCAGGACCAGCTCAACGACGTGATCGAGCGGTCGAAAGCTCTGCCGCTCCTCATCCACGGCGACGCCGCTTTTGCCGGACAAGGCGTGGTGGCCGAATGCTTCGGTCTCTCGGGCCTGCGCGGCCACCGGACCGGCGGCTCGGTGCATTTCATCGTCAACAACCAGATCGGCTTCACCACTTATCCGCGCTATTCACGCTCCTCGCCCTATCCATCGGACGTCGCCAAGCTGGTCGAGGCCCCGATCTTTCACGCCAACGGTGATGATCCGGAGGCGGTCGTCTTTTGCGCCAAGGTGGCGATCGAATACCGGCAGAAGTTCCATAAGCCTGTCGTCATCGACATGTTCTGTTATCGGCGGTTCGGTCACAATGAGGGCGACGAGCCCTCGTTCACTCAGCCGATCATGTACCGACTCATCCGCTCGCATCCGACGACGCAGCAGATCTACGCCAACAAGCTCGTTGCCGAAGGCGTCGTCACCCAGGGCGAAGTCGACAAAATGCGCTCGGACTGGCGCCAACGGCTGGAGGCGGAATTCGAGGCCGGCCAATCCTATTCGGCCAATAAGGCCGATTGGCTCGACGGCCGGTGGGCTGGCGTCAAGGCGGCCCGCGAGATCGCCGACGACGATCGCCGCGGCAAGACGGGCGTTGATCTCGACCGACTCCGGGCGGTCGCCGAGCGCATCACAATGGCGCCCGAAGGCTTCAACGTTCATAAAACCATTGCCCGCTTTCTTGAGAACCGCCGCACGACAATCAAGGTCGGCGAGGGGATCGACTGGTCCACCGCCGAGGCGCTCGCCTTCGGTACGCTTCTGGACGAGGGCTTTCCGGTTCGCCTGTCCGGCCAGGACAGCGAGCGAGGCACGTTCTCGCAGCGCCATTCGGTGCTGATCGATCAAGAGACCGAAGCGAGATACGTCCCGCTGAACCACATTCGCGACGGGCAGGCGCGCTACGACGTCATCAACTCGATGCTGTCGGAAGAAGCGGTGCTTGGCTTCGAGTACGGCTATTCGCTCGCTGAGCCGAACGCGCTGGTCCTATGGGAGGCGCAGTTCGGCGACTTCGCCAACGGCGCCCAGGTCGTGTTCGACCAGTTCATCTCAGGCGGCGAAAAGAAGTGGCTCCGCATGTCGGGTCTCGTGTGCCTGCTGCCGCACGGCTATGAGGGCCAGGGGCCGGAGCATTCATCGGCTCGCCTCGAGCGTTACCTCCAGCTCTGCGCCGAGGACAACATGCAGGTCGTCGTCTGCACGACGCCGGCGAATTTCTTCCACGCGCTGCGGCGCCAGCTCAAACGCGAGTTTCGTAAGCCGCTGATCGCGATGACCCCGAAGTCGATGCTGCGCAACAAGCGCGCGGTCTCCAACCTCGAGGCGTTCGGAGCGGGAACGAGCTTTCACCGCTTGTTGTGGGATCACGCGGAGACGCATAAGGGCGAAAAGATCAAGCTCGCCAAGGACGACAAGATCCGCCGCGTTGTCGTGTGCTCGGGCAAGGTCTACTACGATCTCTACGATGAGCGCGAGAAGCGCGGTATCGACGACGTCTATCTGCTCAGGGTGGAGCAGCTCTATCCTTTCCCCATCAAGGCGCTCTTGAAAGAGCTGTCCCGTTTCAAGACAGCGGAAATGGTCTGGTGTCAGGAAGAGCCCAAGAACATGGGCGCCTGGGGCTTCGTCGAACCCTATCTCGAATGGGTTCTCGGCCAACTTGGCGGCAAGTCGAAACGGGCGCGCTATGCGGGACGCCCTGCCTCGGCCGCGACCGCGACCGGTCTCATGTCGAAACATCTGGCGCAGCTCAAGTCTTTCATCGACGAATGCCTGGCCTGAACGAAGCCAGTTCGACATGCCCCATTACTTTTGCAAGCTGAAGCCGCCGCGGCCGACGTTCATCTCGGATATGACGCCGGACGAAGCCCAGCTTATGCGCGCGCATCGCGAATACTGGACGCCAAATGTTGAGACCGGCGTGGTGATCGCGATGGGCCCCGTCGCCGATCCGGCCGGCGGCTACGGCGTAGCGATCATCGAGGCAGCTTCCGAGTCGGCGCTCGAGACGATGCAAGCCGCTGATCCGGTTGTTGCGGCAGGGCGCGGCTTTGCCTACGAAAACCGCCTTATGCTGGGGATTGCGGCGCGCCCCAGCCAGCCGCTCGCGCCTATCACGTCCGTATCTCCCTAAGGCTTAGAGAGGAGCGCCTCGCGGCGCGAGCGAAATGGCGATTGAGATCCGTGTTCCGACGCTAGGCGAATCGATCACCGAAGCGACCGTCGGCAAATGGTTCAAAAAGGCTGGCGATCCGGTGCAAGCCGACGAGCCCCTTGTCGAACTGGAGACGGACAAGGTCACGCTCGAAGTCAATGCGCCGAGTCCGGGCGTCTTGAGCGAGATTGTCGCTGAGACAGGTCAAACGGTCGCGATCGGCGCGCTGCTTGGCCAGGTCGCGGCGGGAGCGGCCGCGCCGACCGCCGCTGCCAAATCTGCGCCCACGCCTGTGACGCAGGCGCCCGCGGCGGCGAAGGGTGCGCCTGCCGCAACAACTGCGATGCCTCCGGCGCCAGCGGCCGCCAAGATCGCCGCAGAGGACAAGATTGATCTTGCCTCGATCGCCGGCAGCGGCAAGCGCGGGCAGGTGCTGAAAGGGGATGTGCTCGCTGCAGCCGCGGCTGCTCAAGCGCCGGCCCCTTCGGTCGTCCCTGCGCCGCTCCAAACACCGGTCTCGCCGCCGGCTCCTGCGCCCGCGGCGCGGACGACGACGCCCGATGATGGCGCTCGTGAAGAGCGGGTGCGCATGACCAAGCTGCGTCAGACGATCGCGCGGCGCCTCAAGGACGCGCAAAACACGGCGGCCATGCTCACGACCTTCAACGAGGTCGACATGAGCGAAGTGATGGCTTTGCGCGCCCGCTATAAGGACGCCTTCGAGAAAAAGCATGCCGCCAAGCTCGGCTTCATGGGTTTCTTCGTCAAAGCGTGTGTTCAGGCGCTGAAGGAGCTTCCCGCCGTCAACGCCGAACTCGACGGGGCGGACCTCGTCTACAA
>DATCEJ010000030.1:0-7926 GCA_036510135.1 Roseiarcus sp.
GGTCTGGCGCGGCGTCAACGGCCCAGTTTTTGCTTTCGCGGAGCGACAGCTGCGCCGAGAGATCAGTGGGCAATCCTCATTCTCGGATCGACAAACGGTTCCTGTTTTGTCGCAATGCGCTATAACGGTTGCGCCAGCGCAGGGAAATCGGAGGCTATGCAAAGTCGTAACGCGAAATTCGGTATTGGCCAGGTCGTCAAACACCGGTTCTACCCATTCCGTGGGGTGATCTTCGATGTCGACCCGGTCTTTGCAAACACGGAAGAATGGTGGCGTTCGATACCGACTGAGGTGCGTCCTGCTAAAGAGCAGCCATTCTATCACCTCTACGCTGAGAATGAGGACAGTCAGTACGTCGCCTACGTCTCTGAGCAGAACCTGATGTCGGACGAGTCCGGAGAGCCAGTTCGGCACCCGCAGGTTAGCGAAGCCTTCGATCGGACCGAAGACGGCGCGTATTGCGCCCGCGACCGCTCGCGCCTGAGCTGAAACCATCGCTCAGGTCCAGCGAAAGCCTGCAACAACCCTAAGCCCGCGCGGCCACTCTTCCCCGCGCCAGATGCCTCCCGCCGTAGCGAGAGGCCTGCATTCGCCGGGTTACTTTGCCGGAGCGGCAGGGGCTGGAGCGGCCGGAGCTGGAACGGCAGGGGCCGCGGGAGCCGGCGCCGCCTGCTGCTGCTCGAGCGCTTTGCGCTGCGCTTCCGCCTTCTTCTGCAACTGCTGCTGCAGCGCCTGGCGCTGCTGTTCCAGCACCTTGGGATCGGTCGGCTTACCTTCAAACGCCGTGCCCAGGTCTTTCAACGGAATGTTGAACGTCAGCTCCCGCCCAGACGAATCGCCGCCGGGCACACGCATGACGACCGCCATGTTCTGGCCTTTCTTCAACATTTCGACAGTTTTTGCGCCAATGTCGAGTTCCGCCGAGCAAGCATTCTGGAAACACATGTCGTACTTGCCCTCGAGCGGCTCGTTCTTATCGATGATGACACGAAAGCCGGGCTTCAACAGCATGCCGATCGGCAGGATCAAGAACCGCAGCTTGCGCCTCTCTTCGCCGGCCACGTCAAACAAGTTGATACTGATCATCGGCGGCTGGTCGGCCGAGGTCGAAAAGTCGCGCATCGTGGCGCAAGCTTCTTTGCCGCTGGCCGGCTCTTTGGCGCAGAACTTCGCCCATTGCGGCTCGGGCGATACGAGGTCGACCTTTGACGGCGGCGCCGGCTGGCCGGGCGCTGCCTGGCCCGGCGCTGCCGGGACTCCTGGAGTGGTCGGCTTGGCGGGCGCCTGGGCAGACGCTGCGCCAGCGAGCCCGACGCTCACTGCGAGGGCCGCTGCGCTCGCGCGCACGAGTTGGAATCTCATCAATCGTCCTTTCGAACTGGTAAATGGAATCGTCTTGCGCTTCGTCCTGCCCATTGGGGCCCGCAATTGGCGTTGGGCTGAGCCTCCGAGCGATCTCATGACGCAAGGCGCGGTGAACGCGCTGCGGATCAGCGTCCCTCTTTCCACATTCGAGGCGACATTCCAATAGCAATTTCGTGCTTTCAACCCCACGCCGGCGGCAAAAGCGGCCAACAGGGCGGGTCGGGGCAAAGGCGCCCCTTTCGTTGGGAATCCGCTGACGCCGGATGATAGAAGGGCTGCGATGATCGGCCGAACGATTCGCTCCCTCCTCGGCGCTGTGCTCGCGATCGCGCTCGCGGACGCGCCGACGATCGCGGGCGAGTTGGGGCCGCCGGTGGGCGCGATTGCGATGCACGGCGTGCCGGCCTTGCCGCCCGGCTTCGATCACCTGCCCTATGTGAACCCGCAAGCGCCCAAGGGGGGCGCGCTCAATCTGGCCTATCTCGGCGCCTTCGACAGCCTGAACCCTTACAACGTCAGGGCCCTGTCGACCGCGCAGGGCCTCATCGGCAACGTCTATCAGTCGCTGATGACGCGCTCCGCCGACGAGCCGTTCACGCTCTATGGCCTCATCGCCAAGAGCATCGAAACCAATGCGGCGCGCGATAAAGTCGTCTTCCATCTCGATCCGGCCGCCCACTTTTCGGACGGATCGCCGATCACCTCGGCCGACGTCGTGTTCACCTTCAACCTGCTCAAAGCCAAGGGCCGCCCCCAGCAGCGCGCCGCCTTTTCGCTGGTCAAAAGCATCGCCGCCCCGGATGACCGGACCGTCGTTTATGACCTTTCCGGCGCCGACGACCGCGAGCTGCCGCTGACGCTTGCGATCATGCCGGTCCTGTCGGGCGCCCATGTCGACGCCGAGCATTTCGAGGACCAGACGCTGCAGATCCCGGTTGGATCGGGTCCCTATCGGGTCGCGGAGGTCAAGCCCGGGGAGCGCCTGGTGCTGGAGCGCGACCCCAATTACTGGGCGAAGGATCTGCCGATCTCGCGCGGCCTCTACAATTTCGATCGGATCCGCATCGACTACTACCGCGACGCGACGGCAATGTTCGAGGCCTTCAAGGCCGGGCTGATCGACTATCGGGTCGAGGACGACCCGAACCGATGGCGCAACGAATACAATTTTCCCGCCGCCCGGGACGGGCGCGTTATCAAAGCCGCCATTCCGAGTGGCTTGCCGAAGGGCGTTTCCGGCTTCGCCTTCAACACCCGCCGCGCGCCATTCGCTGACGCCCGTGTGCGAGAGGCGCTGGCGTCGATGTTCGACTTCGAGTGGATCAACGCCAATCTGTTCGCCGGCGCGTACAGGCGCTCGGAGGGGTTTTTCGACGACAGCGCGCTCTCGTCGATCGGCCGGCCGGCGTCGGAGCGGGAGCGGGCTCTGCTCGCGCCCTATCCCGGCGCGGTGCGCGACGACGTCATGGAAGGCCGATGGCGCGCCCCGGTCTCGGATGGTTCGGGCCGCGACCGTGCGATCGCCAGGAACGCGCTCGACGAGCTTGCCGCTGCCGGCTTTTCGCTCCGGGACGGGCAGCTCGTGGATGGTCATGGCGCGCCGCTCGCCTTCGAGATCCTGGTCAGGAATCGCGACGAGGAGCGCCTGGCGCTCGCTTACGCGCGCAACCTCGCCCGCATCGGGGTCATGGGCAACGTCCGGCTGGTCGACGAAGTGCAGTTCCAGCGCCGGCGCACGAGCTTCGACTTCGACATGATGATCGGCTCCTGGATCGCCTCGCCCTCGCCCGGCAACGAGCAGCGCGGCCGCTGGAGCTCCGCGGCCGCCGACGCTCCGGGCGCCTACAACATCTCGGGGGTCCGATCGCCCGCGGTGGACGCGATGATCGCCGCGATCCTTGCGGCCAAGACCAACGATGACTTCGTCGCCGCGGTGCGCGCGCTCGACCGGCTGCTCATCTCCGGCTTCTACATCGTGCCCCTCTATTACGCGCCGGAGCAGTGGATCGCCTATTCGACCAGGCTCGGGCGTCCCGAAAAAACGCCGCTGTTCGGAATCGATCTTTCGAGCTGGTGGCGGCGCGAGCCTTAAGGGCCGAGCCAACCCTCGCCTGAGGCTGCGGACAAGGAGACGTGGAGGGCCGATCAGCCTTAACTGCCCCCGGAGGCTCGGCCGCAGAACCAGGTCCTTTGTCCCGCCCCTGCCGGCTTTGGCGCGCCCTGTTCCGCCAGCTTCCGCCAACGATCGCGGTCGCGGCGCAGATCGTCGATTTCCTTCCGCAACGCATCGCGGTTCCCTGTCGCCTCGGCGAGGAGCCGGCGCAATCCAAGCCCCTCAGCTTCAAGCATCGAGAGCTTGAGGGCCAATTCGTCTCTTGCGTCTCTCGTCGATTCCACCGCGCCGTCCCGAAGTCCCGGGTCGGCGATGGGGCGGCTTCGGATCGACGCCAGCGTCGGCGCGGTCCGAGCTGATCTTTGTTGCCGCAGACTGGTGATCATCGCGAAGTGTCCTTCTTAGGAAATTGGATCGGTCGCCAGGGATTCCTGGAGCTTCGATGCCCCGGCCATGCCGAGCCCGGCGAAGCCGATCAGCATCATCACCCAGGTCGACGCCTCGGGCGTGGTGGGCGTCTCCCCTGCGAGATCCATCGAAAACGAAGAGCCCTCGAATCGGTAAAGGTCGCTCGGTAGCCAAGGCGCGTCCGACGGCATGCCGGACAGCAGCGACCACGAATGGGAGCCATTCTCGTCCAACGTGCGCTCCGATACGACAACCCAATTCGTCAGCGAGCCGGAGCCATCCGACTCCAGGCGCTCGACCACAACCGTGCCGCCCACGCCCATGAGGCGTCCGGTTGCGTCGACGGTCTTCCCCGGTGAGACATCCGCCGTGTTCGAAGTCAGCAATTCGCTTCGCCCAACGACATACCTTCCGAAAGCAGGGCCGCAATTGAGGGAGTATTTGAGCGCCCAATCGCGGCCAGAGAGCGGCGGCATCGGTAGAGGCTCAAGGCCGTTGTTGGGCAAAAGGGAATCGGCAAAGCCGTAGGACGAGGCGCTGATCTCGCGCGCTCTTGCGTCCGCCTCCGTCGCGGATGTGGCGAGAGCCGCGGTTGCCGCGAGGGCAAGCCTGATCGTCGATAGAACGACGCTGCGCCGGGCGCCGCCGATATCCGCGCGGCCGAGATTGTCGGGATTCTGAGTCACCTTGATTCAGATTTATCACAAATTTTATCTGATGCAAGCATAAGTTGCTACAATGAGTAAATCCCGACTTAGTTGTATTGAGGGCCCAAACTTCGGCGTTTCACGGCCGCACAGCCGGAGCGCCTCAAGCTTCAGCGGTCCACCCTCGAACGGTCAGGATCGCATCAGCAAAATCCTCGGGCGCCTCCCATGGCAGATTGTGGCCGCAGTCCACGATTCGATGCTCATGACGAGCCTCGAACATAGTGGAGTGGTTTGCCGTGCCGCCGGGCTTGAGAGGATCTCGCAGGCCATCCAAGGTTATCGCAGGGACGCCGATCATAGGCTTCCCGGCGAGGCGCGCTTCCAATAAGGCCAAAGCTGGGTCGCCTGCCGCCGAACCGAAACAGAAGCGATAGCAGTGGATCACCACATCGACGAAGTCCGGATTGTCGAATGACGCAGCCGTCCTCTCGAAAGTCGCGTCGTCGAACGTCCAGCCGGGCGACCATTGCTCCCAAAGGATGCGGCACAAGGCGCGGCGATGCTGAGTCAGGCACTCGCGTCCGCGCTCCAGCTGAAACAGATGCTGATACCAGAGCACCTGTTCCAAAGACGGGGCGAAGGCGTGTTCGAGCCGCGTGACGTCGATGATGTCGTAGCCGGCATAAGAGACGAGGCCGGTCACGCGTTCAGGCCAGAGCGCAGAGGCGACGCAGGACGAAAGGCCGCCCCAGTCGTAGCCGGCCAGAATGGCGCGTTGAATGCCGAGAGCGTCGAGGAGATCGATCAGGTCACGGCCGAGCGCAGCCTGCTGCCCGTTGCGCATCGTATCCGGGAAAAGAAAACGCGTGGGGCCGAAGCCGCGCAGATAGGGCATGATCACGCGTGCGCCCGCTTTCGCCAGATGCGGCGCGACCTCATCATAGGCATGGACGTCATAGGGGAAGCCATGCGCCAGGACGACCGGCCAGCCATTAGCCGGGCCCTCCTCGAGAAAGGCGATTTCCAGGACCTTGGTTCGAATGGTCTTCAGGGTCGACATTCTTTCACCGGGCTTAAGTCGTGCTGCCTCTTTATTGCAGGAGAAGGGCTTTTCATTTTCACCTCAAAGAGTCCGAGCAGGCAGGCGAGGGCCCGAGGCAGCGGGCCGCGTTTCGTCCCAGTTTGGGCCGTCGCTTGCGATTGCGCTGCGGCGAGACCAGATAAGGCGAAGCAAACGGGAGCCTGGATCATGAGCGATACGGATCAAGTTCTCACCATCGACGTCGTCAGCGACGTCGTATGTCCCTGGTGCTACCTCGGTGAGAAGCGCCTCGAGGAAGCGCTTTCGGACGAAGCGGGGCCGGTCGTGGTGCGCTGGCGGCCCTATCAGCTCGACCCAACGATTCCCGAGGGCGGGCTCGACCGCACCGAGTACATGGAGAAAAAGTTCGGCAAGAGCGGCAGGCTCCAGTCAGCGCACGAGAACCTGACGCGCCTGGGCGCCGAGGTCGGCGTTCCCTTCGCCTTCGACAAGATCAAGCGCTCGCCCAACACCCTCGACGCCCACCGGCTCATCCGCTGGGCGGGGGCGGCGGGCGTTCAGGCCGAAGTCGCCGATCGGTTGTTCAAGGCCTATTTCGTCGAGGGACGCGACATCGGCGACCGCGGCGTGTTGATCGAGATCGCAAGCGAATGCGGGCTCGACGCCAGTGAGGTCGAAAAGCGGCTCGCTGACGACGCGGACATCGTCCTCGTGCGCCAGGAGATCGAGCAGGCCCAGGCGATGGGCGTGAGCGGCGTGCCGTTCTTCATTTTTGGCGGCCGCGTCGGCGTTCCCGGCGCCCAAGAGCCTTCCGTGCTGCGGCAGGCGATCGCGCAGGCGCGCCAGGAGATGGCGGAAGGCGCCAACGCGACAGCGCCAAGCGCCTGAGCTTTACGCGGCGTCGTCGAACCGGGCGACAAGCTCGCGCGGCAGTTCGACGCGCGGCGCTTTATTCTCGCCTGGGTTCCTCGGGGCCATGTCAAGCTCGAGCGGCGGCGCGCCGACCGGAGTTCGAGAGAAGTCGGCGATCAATTTCGGCGCGCGATCCGCCTCGTCGTTGACGGGCGAAAATTCCAGGATCGGCGGGAGCCGAGCGTTCGTGGCCGAGGATGCGGCCTCGCGGGCGAAGTGCGCTGCTTCCGCCTTCGCCGCTTCGGCGGCGAAGCGCCACATGAGCGCCCGAACCTTGGCGAGCGCCGGATCGTCGATCAGCTCGCAGGCGTCGATGACCTTTTGCACCAGCGGCAGTTTGAGGCTGTCGCCAGCTTCGGGGCCTTGAGCTTTGATCGCGGCGAGCGCGGCGCGAAAGGCGAGCAGGACGCCGGCCTTCAGGCCAGCCCGGCGGGCGAGCGCGGCAAAGCCTTCCCCCTGCGGCTCGAGCATGAAGGCGGCGACGCGCGGCAGCGGCAGGCCCGACAGTTCCGCCAGGGTGTGCGAGACGAGGGTCCGTTCTCCGCCAAGCAGCGAACGCAGCAGCAAGGCCGGCGTCAATGCGCCAGCGGCGCGCAGCGCGCGCGTAAGCTCCGCCCGCTCGTCGGGACGGCATGACCAGGCGATCGTGCAGATCGCCTGGTCGCGCGCCTCGCGGGCGACGCGCTCGGCTCGCAAGGGCGACATCCATTGCGACGCCTCGACGGCCAGATCCTTTGCCGCCGCCACCACGATGCGCGCCCTTAAGGCTGCTGGCAGCGCCGGGCGCTCGAGCAGCGCGTCGCGCAGGCTTGAGTCGTCGCCGAAGCGGGCGAAAATGGACCGCAGGAGTTCCGCCGGACAATCGATCTCGAGATTGGCGATGAGCGCGCGCACGGCATCGAAGTGTCCGGTCTCGGCCAGCGCGGCCTTTGCGCGAGGCGGCAGGTTCGGCCGGCGCGCCAGCGCCGTCTGGGCCACGACGTCTCCGCTCGCGACGCAATCGACGAGGTCGGCGTCGGTCAGCACGGGCGAGTACTGAAGCACCGGCACGGCGGCTTCCGGCTCGTCCGCCGCCAGCGTGAGGACCAATGCGCGCGGCGCATCGTGGGCCCTGCACAAAGCCTCCGCCAGCGCCCGGCGCACCCCGACAGAAGGGTCGTCGAGCAGCGCGGTCATCGCCAGCACCGCGTCTGCGCGCACGGATGCGGGGAGATCGGAATGGAGATAGGCGCGGGCGAGCGCGCTCGCCCCTTGCGCCCGCGCGTCCGCCTCGGCGGTTTGCACCCAGGCCAAAAATCGACGCACTATGTCTGGCTTGGCGCACGATTGCGCGGGCAAGAGCTCGGTCATTGGAAGGTTGGCGTGCACGTCGGCCTCCCTCGCCGGTCATGGCGGTAGGTGCTGATCGCCCAGATTGCACACGCATGGTTAAAATC
>DATCEJ010000031.1:0-6519 GCA_036510135.1 Roseiarcus sp.
TCGAACCAGTCCTTCGACGGCCCTTCCTCGAGCGCATATTCCATTGCCCCAAGAAATCCGGCCATCGTGCCAAGGCCGACATAGTCGAAGTGGGTCAGGAGCGAATAGTCAGGCTCGTCGAAGTCGATCAACAACCAGGCGGCGATGGTGACGATGATTCCCGGACCAAGGTTGACCAGGAACAGCCAACGCCAGGAAAACCAGTCGGTGAGATAACCGCCGACCGTGGGGCCGATCGTCGGCGCAAGCGTCGCCACGAGGCCAATGATCGGGGCGATGAACGGCTGCTTGTCGCGCGGGAAGATGGTGAACGCGGAGGCGAAAACAGTGGGGATCATGCCGCCGCCGATGAAGCCCTGCAGCGCCCGCCAAAGGATCATCTCCTCGATCGAATTGGCGTGGGCGCACATGAAGCTCATGAGCGTGAAGCCGCCGGCCGAAATGGTAAAGATGACTCGCGTCGACACGACCCGTGACAGGAAGCCCGACAGCGGGATCATGATCACTTCGGCGACCAGGTAGCTCGTCTGCACCCAGGTGACTTCATCGGACGAAGCGGAGAGCCCAGCCTGGATCTGCGAAAGGGACGCTGACACGATCTGGATGTCCAGGATCGCCATGAACATCCCGAACACCATGAAGATGAACGCCGCGACCCGCTTCGCCGAAAACTGTGGAACGGCGACGCCTTTGGGAACCATGTGCGCGGGTTCGACGTGGGCCCCTCGGGCCGCACGGATCGCGAGCGCGTCACTCACGGCTTGAGGCTTCGAGTCGCGAAGGCTTCAAGCCCCAGCGCCCCAAGCAGCGTCGGCTCGGGCGCAGCGGGATCGCGGGTATGCACAGTTGCGACGACTGAGAGGCCGGACCGGAGCGGGACCTGTTTCAGAACCTCCTCGGGAAAAGTAATGCGCACCGCGACGCGCTGGACGACCTTGGTGAAGTTTCCGGTCGCGTTGTCTGGCGGCAACAGCGAGAACTCAGAGCCAGAGGCCGGGGAAACCGACGAAACCACGCCCTCGATCACTTTGCCGTCGAGCGCGTCGACGGAGACATCGACTTTCTGTCCCGGCTTGACGTTCACAAGCTGGGTCTCCTTGAAGTTGGCGTCGACGTAAGAAGCGTCGAGCGGCACCAGCGCCATCAGCCGGGTCCCCGGCTGCACGAGGTTTCCGACTTGAGCCGCCTTGTTGCCAACAGTTCCGTCGAAGGGAGCGAGCACACGGGTGAATGAAAGATTGCGCTCCGTCATCGCCTGAGCGGTCACAAGCTCGTTGCGCTGGCGCGCGGCCTCATCCTTCTGAGCCTTGAGCACATCGAGATTGGCCTTCGCGCCATTGAGAGCCGCGACAGCCGACGCCTGGCTCGCCTTGGCGGCGGCCAAGCCGGCGATGGTGCGGTCGCGGTCGGCGGTCGCTTGCTCAAGACGCTGCTGCGAGCCGTAATTGGTCTGCGCCAGCTTGAACGAGCGGTCATATTCCAGGCCCGCCCGCTCGACCTCGGCCGCGGCGCTCCTAACCTGCGCCGCCGCAGAATCGACCTGGGCCCCAGCCTGCGCGATGATCGCGCCCTGGGCGTCGATCTGCCGAGCGAAGCGGGCGATCGTGGCGTCCTGGGTCCCGATTCGCGCCCGGGCCGCATCGACTGCGTTCTGATAGTCGCCATCGTCGATCGCAGCGAGCAGGTCGCCCTTGTGGACGACCTGGTTGTCCACCGCCGGAACCGCCGTCAAATGGCCCATGGCCTTGGCGGCGATTATCGCGGTGTCGGCGCCGACATAGGCGTCGTCGGTCGAGACCAGGAAGCGCCCGGTGACGAAATAGTCGTAACCCGCTTTGCCGCCATAGCCAAGGGCGGCGAGGATCAGAACGGGCATGACGAATCGGCGCAGGCCGGACCGTTTGGCCGGGGCGGCCTTGGCGAGCGGCGGGCCGCCAGCCGGCGAATGCGCGAGGGCTCCGGCCGAACCAGTTCCAGGAGCAGCGGGAAAGCTCGCGGGCGTAGCGGTCGTCACCGCCCGCGACGCCGCGCTTGCGACGGGCTCTGCAGCCTTAGGGTCATCTACCATGTGAGAAAACCTGCGCTGAGCCCATCGCCGACCGAACGGTTCGGTCATTTTTTGTTGACTTAGCGTAGTCGGGAGCGTAGTGCAACAAAAATCGAACCGAACAGTTCGGTCAGCCGTGAATGGTCAAAGGGCATCGTCGGTATGGAATCGGAAGCCTTGGAGCACGAAGCCGCCAGCAATGATGGCGGCGCCAAACGGCGCCAGATCATGGACGGCGCCCGCTCGGTTTTCTTGGGCGCGGGCTTTGACGGGGCGAGCATGAACGACGTCGCCCGCGCCGCCCGCGTCTCCAAGGGGACGCTCTATGCCTATTTCGACTCCAAGGAACACCTGTTCGAGGCGATCATCCGAGCGGAAAAAGCGCAGTCGGCGGAGCGGGTGTGCCGCTTCCTTCATGATCGCGGCGACGTGCGCGCCGTGTTGACCGACTTCGGTGTCAGGCTTCTGGAGCTGATGACCGACCCGGGCGCGCTCAAGCTCGCCCGCGTCGTGGTCGCCGCGGCTGACAAATTCCCCAGCGTCGGTCGGACGTTCTACGAATCCGGCCCATTCTATGGCGCGACCCGGCTTTCCGACGAATTGCGGGCGCTCGAGAAGTCAGGGGCGCTGAAGGTCCCGGACCCGGAGCGCGCGGCATGGCAATTCGTCGATCTCTGCCAAAGCTATGTCTACAAGCGCCTCCTGTTCGGTGTCGTCGACTCGATCCGCCACGAGGACATTGAAGCCTCGGTCGAGGCTGGGGTCGACGTCTTTCTCAAGGCGTATGGCGTCGCCGCCGGCGCCGCTCGGAACTTGCACGCCGGTCCCTAGGTGGTCGAGCGTCGGCATGGTCTGCGACCAGGGATTTTGAGCCGCCGATCTTTCGCAATGCCTTGGCGCTGACGGTTGGACTGTGATCGGCCTCACTTTTGAGTTGAGACCCTCGAGCTAAAAGTTCAGAGGATTCCAACCGAGGGGAGGACCGGTTCATGTTTGGCAGCACCATTCTCGACGTGGCGGCCGGGATCATTTTCGGCTTTCTCGCGGTTAGCCTGTTCACGAGCGCCGCGGTGGAGGCGATCAACTCGGTCCTCAATGTCCGAGTGAAAAACCTGCGGACCGGGATCATGGCGCTGGTCAATGATCCCAATTTCACCGGCCTTGCCAAAGAGCTTTACGCGCACGCGCTGATCAGCCCGCTTGGGCCGGGAGCCGCCGATCCGCTCAAGAACGCGCCAGGCTATATCAACAAAGCGCAGTTCGCCGAGGCGCTGCTCGACATCACCGGCCTCTCGGCCGCAACGCCTGACACCGCCGCGCAGGCGCCAGCGATTCAGGCCGCGGCGGCCCTCAAGGCGCGCATGGATGCGCTGACCGCTCCGGCCGGAAACCTCGATCCGCAGATCAAGCAATTGCTTCAAGGAATGGTCGCCCGCTGCGGCGGCGACATCAATCGCCTCAAGAACGATCTTGCGAACTGGTTCGACAACGGGATGGATCGGCTAAGCGGTAATTTCAAGCGACGGACGCAATGGATGACCTTTGTCATCGCGCTCATAGCCGCGTTTGTTGTCAACCTCGACACGATCCGGGTTGGCACAGTTTTGTGGAGCGAACCCGCGCTCGCCGAAAAACTGAAGAACACTCAGTTTCCGGCAAGCGACCCAAAAACTGTCGACGAGGCCATCACGAACGGCGAGCGGGTGTTCGCGGCGATGAGCGCCATGGCTCAAGAGGGCTTCCCGGTTGGATGGGCGCCCGGGCATTTCCTCGACATTCAGGACAATCAGGGCCACTGGGCGGCGCTTTGGCTCGCGCCGCCTTCGTTGTCGTACCGTCCGCTCCTCGGGTGGTTTATCACCGCGGTCGCGGCGCTGTTCGGCGCACCGTTCTGGTTCGACATTCTCCAGTCGGTCATCCGCCTCAAAGGAGCGGGCCCCAGCCCAGACGAGAAAGCCAGCAATAGGGCCGCCTCAAGCTAGAAAGCTCGTGGGAGAGAGCGCCACTGACCGGCGGCCGGATGCGATCAGGGTCGGCCGCGCGCCGTCATTTCTCATCGATGGCGAGCGGATGGATCATGTCCTCAGGCCGGACCCACTTGTCGAATTGCTCACCCGTGACGAAGCCAAACTCGAGCGCCGCGTCCCGCAGGCTGATGTCCTCGCGATAGGCCTTGATCGCGATCTGCGCCGCTTTTTCGTAGCCGATATGCGGGTTGAGGGCGGTCACCAGCATGAGCGAATTATCGAGATTTTCCTTGATGCGCTTCTCGTTTGGCTCAATGCCGCGCGCGCAGTTTTCGTTGAACGAGAGACACCCGTCGGCCAGCAGCTGGGCCGAATCAAGCACGTTATGCAGGATGACCGGCTTGAATACGTTCAGCTGGAAATGCCCCTGTGAGCCAGCCATGCCAACCGAAAGGTCATTGCCGAACACATGCACGGCGACCATCGTCAAGGCTTCGGACTGGGTCGGGTTGATTTTGCCCGGCATGATCGAGGAGCCGGGCTCATTCTCCGGGATCCTCAGTTCGCCGATGCCGGCCCGCGGGCCGCTGACATAAAGGCGGATGTCGTTGGCTATTTTCATGGCTACGCCGGCCAGGGTGCGGAGGGTGGAGCTGACATTGACCATCGCGTCGTCCGCCGACAAGGCCGCGAATTTGTTGGGCGCCGAGATAAAAGGCTCGCCGGTCTCCTCAGCGAGGATCCTCGCGACTGTGTCGCCGAAACGCGGGTCGGCGTTCAGTCCGGTGCCGACCGCCGTTCCGCCGATCGCCAGCGGCATCAGTCCTTGGCAGGCGCGCTCAATTCCCGCCATCGCCTGGTCGAGCTGGGCAGCCCAGCCCGAGATCACCTGGCCCAACGTCAAGGGTGTCGCGTCCTGCAAATGCGTGCGGCCGACCATCACGATATGGGAGAAGGCCTTCGACTTGGCGTTCAGCGTGTCGCGCAATTGAGCGACGGCCGGCAGAAGCGTCGCCCTGATCTCGCGCACCGTGGCGATATGCATGACGGTCGGGAATACGTCATTCGACGATTGACTGTGATTGACGTCGTCGTTCGGATGGATCGGCTTTTTCGACCCGATCACGCCGCCCGCGATCTGAATGGCTCGGTTGGCGATCACTTCGTTGGCGTTCATGTTGGACTGGGTGCCGGACCCGGTCTGGAACACGACCAGCGGAAATTCGTCGTCGAGCCCGCCGTCGATCACGTCTTGAGCCGCACGGACGATGAGATCGACCTTGTCCTTTGGCAAATGCTTAAGCTCGAGATTGGCCAGCGCCGCGCATTTCTTCAATAGACCGAAGGCTCGGATGACCGGCCGCCCCCAGCGATGCCGCTCGACCCCGATGACGAAATTGAGGCGCGAGCGCTCGGTCTGCGCGCCCCACAAATGCTCGGCTGGCACCTGCACCTCGCCGAGCGCGTCTTTCTCGGTCCGCCAGTTTTCGTTGTTCGCCGTTGCGCCCGTCATGATGTCCTTAGTCTCCAGAGCAAAGCCTTTGCGAGGATGAGCCGACAAAAGCAAGGATTTAGCGCTCTTGCTCCGATCGCCTCGCTTCTCTATAAGCCGGCGTTTCGCGGCCCAATCCGACACCCCTGGAGGCAGGGCGCGACTCAATAAAGGACATCATCATGGCAGCGATCAAGCAACTCGCGGCCGTGGCGCGTAGCGGGACAGGCAAGGGGGCCGCCCGCTCCGTTCGTCGCGAAGGCCGTGTTCCAGCCGTCATCTATGGCGGCGGCGTCAAACCCGAGCCGATCTCGGTCGATTACAAGGACGTCAACAAGTTCATCTACGCCGGGCACTTCCTGACCTCGATCTTCGAACTTGAAATCGAGGGGCGCAAGGAGCGGGTTCTCCCGCGCGACTATCAGCTCGACGTCGTCACCGACCGTCCGGTCCATGTCGATTTTCTGAGGCTTTTGCCAGGATCCCACGTACGCATCGGCATCCCGGTGCATGTCGCCAATCGCGAAGCTTCGCCCGGATTGAAAAAGGGCGGCGCGGTCAATCTGGTGCTGCATACGGTCGAAGTCATGGCGCCCGCCGACGACATTCCGGAATCGATCACCATCGACCTCGCGGGCATGGATTTCCACGATTCGGTGCATGTGTCCGCGCTCAAGCTGCCTGAAGGCTGCCGGCCGATCGCCGGCACGGCCCAGCTGACGGTCGTGACCATCGTTCCGCCGACGGTCATGGTCGAGGAGACGCCCGCAGCGGGGGCGGCAGCAGCCGCGCCCGCAGCAGGGGCCGCCGCAGCGCCGGCGGCTGGCGCTGCTCCAGCCGCTGGAGCCGGCAAGGGCGCCGCCGCCCCGGCGAAAGGCGCAGCCGCTCCTGCCGCCGCCAAGCCAGCCGCGGCGAAGCCGGCCGCCAAGAAGTAGCGGCCAGGCGCGTCGATCGACGGCTCGCCAGCGCTGTGAGTTCGGCGCCGCGCCGGATGAGCGGCCTCATGCTGATCG
>DATCEJ010000032.1:0-16396 GCA_036510135.1 Roseiarcus sp.
TTCTCCATCGCCGCCTTGGCCGCGAGCAGGCCGCCCAGCGCGCCGAGACCCAGCGCCGAATGCGGGTCGGTATGGCCTGCGGCATATTTGTGGACGCCGTCGCGCGGCTTCTCAAAAGGCACGGGATCCTGGCTGTTGCCCGGGACGGCGTCGTATTCGGCGTAAGTGGCGATGACCGGCTTGCCTTTGCCGAAGGTGGCGCGAAAGGCGGTCGGCATGGTCGCCGTGCCTTCTTCCACCTCGAAGCCCTGCTCGCGCAACAGCTTCACATACCAGGCGGCGGATCGGTATTCCCGCCACGCTGGTTCGTGAAAATTCCAGACCTCCGTATGCCGCTCCGAGAGCCAGGCCGCGTGCGCCTTGACCCAGTCCAAGGCCGTCTCTTTGGCCGGCGTCAGCGCAGCCGGACCCCAAACGCGGGTCACGGCCGAATGGTCGTTCGGCATTAAGGCCTCCGTGAAACCTGGGATGGGAAAGACGCCGGCGCGCGTCTGCGCCCCGGCGCCGGTCGGCTCAGGTCAGCCGACGATGAAGGCGTTCCAGCGCTTCACGATGTCGTTGATGTTGTTCATCCACCATACGGTGTCGAAGTTGATCAGCTTGCTCTTGATGTCGGGCGCGGTGGGCAGGACCTTGAGCCGCTCCGGCGAGAGCAAGGCCGCCGACTTGTTGTTGACAAAGCCATAGGTGATCAGCGAGGAGAGCCGGGCCTGCGGCGCGGCCATGGTGATGAAGGCCGTGAGCTTCTGGGCGTTTCCGGCGTTGGCGGCGCCCTTGATGACGGCCCAGCAATCGTTGCGCAGCAACTGGTCCTGCCAGACGATCTCGACTGGCGCCTTGTTCGCCTGGATCGCCGCGATGCGGCCGTTCCAGGCGGTCGCCATCACCACCTCGTCGTCGTTCAGGAGCTGCGCGGGGATCGCGCCCGCGTCCCACCACTTGGTCACATTTGGCTTGATCTTGCCGAGGCTGGCGAAGGCCTTGTCGAGATCGATCGGATAGACCTTGTCGGGCGCTACGCCCGTGGCCATCGTCGCAAGTTCGAGATCGGCGTTCGATCCGCTCGCGCCCGATTGCAATGAGCGAGGACCGGGAAAATTCACCGTGTCCCACAGATCTTTGTTATCCTTCGGCGCCTTGCCTTTGAACGCGTCGGTGCGATAGGCGTAGATCTGCGCATAGGGCAGCATGTTGACGTAGAGTTTCTTGCGGAACACCGGATCGATATTGTCGACGTCGAACAGGGCATAATCGATCGGCTCCCAATACTCGCCCTGCTTGGCGAGGTTGAGAACATCGGCGCCGTCCAGCTCGGTCACGTCATATTCGATGTTCTTGCTGTCGACCATCGCCTTGACCTTGGCCGGATCGGGGCCTTCCGCCTCGATGACCTTAATGCCCGACAGTTCCTCGAACGGCTTGAAATAGGCCTTGCGCTGAGCGTCCTGGAGCGCCCCGCCATAGGAACAAATGCGCACCGTGCCGCTCCCCTTGAGCTTGTCGGGAATCGAATCGATCTTGGGCAATTCGACGTCGGCCGCCAGCGCAGAAACTGGAAAGGCGAAGGGCTGGGTCAGCGCCGCCGCGGCCGTCACGGTGAGGCCGTAGCGCGCGGCGTTTGCGATGAATTGTCGCCGCGAATAGTCGGCGACATGCAGTGGCTGCCCCGCCATGGCGGCTAGCGCCCTCTTGATTGTCTCGTCCATTTTTCCTCTCCCTTTCACGCTGTTGAAGCTATCGGCCAAGTGGGGTGGTGCGAAGACGCTCGGACCGGCGGCGGATGAGTTCCGCGCCAACCATCAGGCTCGTCGTGATCGTGATCAGAAGCGTCGAGACCGAAGCCAGGGTCGGATCGATATCGAAGCGGATCTGCTCCCACATGCGCCGCGGCAGCGTGACCGCCGTCGAGCCGGACAGAAACAAGGCGACGAGCAACTCGTCGAAAGAGGTGATGAAGGCGAAGACCGCGCCGGCGAAGATGCCAGGGCGGATCAGCGGCAGGGTGATCTGGCGGAACGTCGCCCAGGGGCTCGCGCCCAGACTGAGCGCTGCATATTCGAGACGGCGGTCGACCCCATAGAGCGTCGAGGAGACGTTGATCACCACGAAGGGCACGGCAAGCGCGGTATGGCCGAGGACAAGAGCCAGCGGGCGGCCCACGAGCCCGTAACTGGCGTAAGCGAAATAGAGGCCGATCGCGACAATGATGCCCGGCACGATCACCGGCGACAGGATGAGAGCGTTCACGAGCTTCTTGCCCGCGAACTTGCCGCGGACGAGGCCGATGGCGGCCGGCGTTCCGAGGAGGGTCGAGAGCGCCGTGACAGTAAGGCCGACCCAGATGCTGAGCCACGCGGAATCCGTCCAGGCGGAGCGGGTGAAGAAGTTGGCGTACCATTGCAGGCTGAAACCGGGCGGCGGAAATGTCAGATACTTGCCCGAGGAGAAGGACAGCGGGATCACGATGAGAATCGGGAACAAGAGATAGGCGAAGATCAGGATGACAAGGCCATGAAAGGCGATCCTCGGGACAGCGCCCATCAGCGTTGACCTTGGAAGATCTTCTCGATCCGCATCACGCGCGTGAAGCCGGCGAAGATGACCAGCACCACCGCCAGCAGCACCACCGCCATGGCGGCGGCCTGGGACCAGTCGAGAATGGTCACCTGGTTGGCGATCAGCATCGAGATCATCAGGTCGCCCGGGCCGCCGACCAAGGCGGGTGTGATGTAGAAGCCGATCGCCAGCGTGAAGACGAGAATGCAGCCGGCCGAAATTCCGGGCAGGGAAAGCGGCAGGAGAACCTGCCGGAAGACGGCGAGAGGCCGGGCGCCGAGGCCTTCGGCGGCGCGAATGAGCCGCCAGTCCAAGCTCTTCAACGTCGCGTAGATCGGCAGCACCATGAAGGGCAGCAGCACGTGGACCATGGCCACACAGACCGCAAAGCGGGTATTGAGGAGCTGCAGCGGCCGGTCGATGAGCCCCGTGCCGATCAGGAAATCATTGATGATGCCGCGTCTGCCGAGTAGCACCATCCAGGCATAGGTCCTGACCAGGATGCTGGTCCAGAACGGGATCAGGACGAGGATGATGAGCAGGTTCGCGGTCGACTTGCTCGAGCGGGCCAGGAAGAGCGCGAGCGGATAGGCGAGCAGAAGGCAGGCGATGGTGACGATCAGGCTGATCGTTCCGGTGATCTGCATGACGCGCCAGAAGACGACATCCCGCAGGAGTCCGCTGAAGACCTCGAGCGTCCACCCTCCCTTGTACACGCTTCGGCTCAGCATGAGGAGAACGGGATAGGCGTAGAAGACGATGAGATAGAGAACGAGCGGCGCGGCAAGGAGACCGCCAGGAGGCAGTCTTGCGGCGGAGGCGCCCAAGAAAGATCTGCGGTTAAGCATCGCCCTTGCCACCCGGTCCCGGCATGACGGCAGCGGCGGAAAGCCTACTGGCAATCAAGCGGTCGCGTCAAAGGCCTTTTGAGGGATCGCCGGCCGCTCACTCGACAATCGGGCCGCAGCCTCATACTCATAAGTCCAACGAATTAGCTCTAACCAAAGTCGGCTGGCGTCGCGGATGAAGGCCATGCCTCCTGTTGAGGTTCAGTCCGGATCGCCGCGGCAGGCCGGCGCGCCGGTCGCGCTCCGCCATATCGTCAAGACCTTCGATCAATATCGCGCGATCGACGATCTGAGCCTCGATATCCAACCCGGCGAATTCATCACTTTTCTTGGGCCCTCCGGCTCCGGCAAGTCCACCACGCTCATGATGATCGCCGGCTTCGAGCAGCCGACGTCGGGCGACATCCTGATCGGCGGCGCGGTGGTGACTCACACGCCGGCCTATCGGCGCAACATCGGCATGGTGTTCCAGAACTACGCGCTGTTTCCGCATCTGACGGTCGCGGAGAATATCGGCTTCGCGCTCAAGCAGCGCGGCCTCGCCAAGTCCGAGATCCGCGAGCATGTCCGGCGGATGCTCGATCTCATCCAGCTCTCGGGCTACGAGGCGCGCTTTCCCCAGCAACTCTCCGGCGGCCAGCAGCAGCGCGTCGCGATCGCGCGTGCGATCGTCTTCAATCCGCCCGTGCTGCTCATGGATGAGCCCTTGAGCGCGCTCGACAAGCAGCTGCGCGAGGACCTGCAACTGGAGATCAAGCGGCTGCATGCCCGTTTGGGCATCACCTTCATCTATGTGACGCATGACCAGAAGGAGGCGCTGGTGATGTCGGACCGAGTGGCGGTGATGAACGAAGGCCGGATCGCGCAAATCGGTTCGCCCAAGGCGCTGTACGACACGCCGTCCAATCGCTTCGTCGCTTCCTTCGTCGGCGAAGCCAATCTCCTGGAGGGGACGATCGTGGGGAAGGAGACGGAGGGACTGCTCGTTCTGAAGATCGGCGACGTTCTGCTGCGGGCGCCGGCGTCCAGTTTGGGTGACTCGAACGATTGCCTGTGCATGATCAGGCCCGAGAAGATCACGGTGGGAGCCTTGCCCGTAGCCGATGGCAGACGCGTCAATTCCATGAGCGCGACGGTGCGGGAAACCGTCTTCATGGGCGAGATGATCCGCTATGTGGTCGAGATCCCCGCCGGCCCGCGCGTGATCGCCAAGCAGCAACATCGCGCCGAAACGCCGATTCTGGCTCCCCATGATGTCGCGACCATCGAATGGGCGATCGCCGACACGCGGTTGGTCTGAGGGTCTGTCGTCGTCATCCGACGATGTCCTTCAGCTGTTGTCGTGATGGGCCATAAACAGGAAGTGCGCGAAGGTTGCGAGGGCGGGCCCGCGCCAGGTCTTCACGTGGCCGATGGTATTGTCGGGCGCACGCGATGGCTCCCATACAACTGGCTGCGGATTGACGGGATTGGCCGGCTGCATGGCAAGTCTTTCGCGAAGAGACTAATCACCCGTGCAAGCCGAGGTGGCGGCTGCGCCTGCGGGTCTGTGCGATATTCGCTCAAACGTGAGCCTTTCCGAGTCGGTGTGTTTACCCATTGCGCCGATTGCAGGAGGGAATCTGACAGCGTGTTCGTTGTACTGCATATTGTCGAACGCCCGAATCGAAGCCAGCGGCGAACTCGCGCTTACAACAGGCGCAGCTTCTGCTAGGTATCTGGGCGGAGCCTCTTTGAAGCCTATCCCGAATTTCTCGAGATCAGGATCAGATCACTTGACGAGGCTCCGTCATCCATTGAACCGCCCGAGCGCGAAAATTGGACTGAGCGACGGGAACACTGGCTAAATCCCATACCCAGCGCTGCGCAGCTACCGAGAATTCAAGGAATGCCAATACACCTCCGCCATGACGCGTTTCGTCAACACTGCAACCAAACGCTCCAGGTCGCGCTGCACTAATGAACCGGTTCGGCAGTAAGTGAGTTGGCTCGTCATGCCCGAGAGCAGTAAATTCATTTCTCATGCGCTGCCACAGCAAAATATGACTTGGCGCCGCCCACCCTGAATAAGATGTTCAAGCCCTCGGGGGGCTGGACCGCAACCGCTCCGTGGACTGTGATACCACGTTCTGAACCTTGCGACTTGCTTCTTGCGCCGACTGTGTCAGACCATCGCGTGTGAGCGCCTGTGCCTGGGCTTCCTTCGTGATCGCCGCGGTGACGCCGTCAGCAAGATCCGCCACCCGGTCGGTCGCCTCTCCCGCGACCTCGCGAGTTCGCGCCTGCAGGTCAGCGCTGGCTTGACCGAGCAGATCAGCTTCGACCGCCGTTGAAGGGAGCGCGGCGGCCATTGCGGCGCCGACACCGAGGCCAATGGCGCCCAGAACCAATGGCTGGCGGTGCATGAGGTCGGCGATGTTCGACTGCGCCGTGGCGAAGGCTCGCGAGTTTGATACGCGGATGGAGGTCGTGTCGGAGACGGCTCTCTTCGCGGCGCCGTTTCCTTCAGCATCACCCCCGCCGGCGCTTAGCAAAGACTTGCTCCCGCTAAAGAGCCAGACCAGGCCCATTCCGATTAAGGCTGCGGGCAGCGGATGGGATTGAATGGCGCCGCTGAGACTGCGGGTCAGGTCTCCGGCGGATGTCGTATTCGCGTCGCTCATCGCATCAACTCCGTGGCCATCGCCTTGTCCTGTCCGATCTGATCCAGGGTCGCCGTCGGTTTCAGGGCGCTTGGGGACAGGCGCAACATTCCAGCCCATACCAACGCGCCCGCGATTATCAGCGCGCCCACGCCCGAACACAGATAGGCGAGGGGCTGAGACAGCCCGAGCGCCGTCAGTTCGGCGGCGATAGCGAGAAGAACGAGCACGATGCCGGGGATGAGGAGCATCGAGCCGCCAACGATAAATTTCGCGGCTGCAGTTCCCATGTTGACTTTCTGGACAACTTCCGCACGAGCCAGATCGATCTCGTTTTGAACAAGCTTGGTGAGTTCAGAGATTGAATCTCCGAACAGTTGCGCAATGGAACGCTCATCGCGGATTGTCGTCACGTCAACCTCCGATTTTCGAAGCGCAGATCAGTTGCTCCGCGCATCCTCAAACGACGATGTCCCCGCCCTCCGCCCGGACTCTGACCGGTTTCCGACGTTCCGGTCGGGCTGTGACCATGTCCCCGCATTCCGATCGGACTCTGAAGAGGCGCTCTTGAGGAAACGAACCGCGCCAAACCCTGCGAGCAACGCAAGGCCAAAGAACGCGGTCGGCTGGCTGCGCGCAAACTTTTGAGCGCCTTGAACGAGGTCGTTGAAGTTGCCTTCTCTCAAGGCGCCTGCCGCGGTTTCGATTTGGCCAGCGGCTTTGCGCATGTAAGTGCCCGCCACAGGTACGTCAGCATCAAAATGATTGGCTGCTTGACGCATGGCGTCCGCGAAATTGTTCACGTAGTCAGCGCCAAGGCCCTTCTGCTCCTGGACTTTGTCCTGGAGTCGGTCCTGCGCGGAGGAAGCCAGCTCCTTGGCAGCCTCAACCGCGTGCGAAGCGTGGCCTTTAAGAGCTTCGGCTGACGTACTGGCGAGATCGACCGCGGCATTCTGCACGTCGCGACCGACAGCCTTTGCCTGTTCGGCGACGTCACTGACCGGTTCGACTCGCGTTGGCTGATAGTCTCTAAATCCGCTCTCGTTCATGACGCGCTCCTACTTTGATCCCACGCGAGCTTAAATCGCGTCGATGGTCCTGTCGTTTGGCTGTGTCTTGTCGTTGTCCTGCCCGAACGCCGCCTCGCGGGCGCTTTCGGCAACCTTTAGAACGCGGCGACCTAGATCCTCGGTCGCGGTATTCAGGTCCGCCGGCATAAGACCTTCCTGAGTGGTGTGCTCAGCGATGCCTGCGATCGCATCTGAGGCGAAGTCCTTCGCCATATCGAATTGCTTTGAGGCCACCTCGTTCGCGCGTTTTTGGACGTCCGCGCTCGCGCTTCCCATGATGTCCTTCTCGATGTCCGACCTCGGAAGCGCGCTAGCGATCAGCATTCCGACCGTCAGTCCAAGTCCCCCGACCAGCAACGGATTCCGCTGAACGACCTCACTGATCCCGGAGCTGACTTTGTGCGAGGTTTCGACCGCCCGATCCCTAAGCTTAAGACCAGTATTGGCCCCGAAGTCGGCCGCGTCGCTTGCGCGATCCCGGACGATCGACCCGGTGCTCGCAACGCCCGCGCCCATCGTGTCTGACGTGGCTCCCAGAGCATCAACAGCACGCTGCTTAAGGCCTGCTACTCCGTCCGAGGCTGAGCCAGCCAGATTGGCCGCCCCATCCTTGAGCTGACCGAGCGATGAGCCAAAAGCCGCAGCTTGCTGCGTTACACTCCCGACGCTCGACGCGAGTGTGTCTCGCGCCGCCGCCAAGCCGGAGGTGGCCAAATCCTGCGTGTCGTGAACCTTCCGGTTTGCGACTTCCACACCAGCGCCGAAGCTGTCGGATGCACCCTCCATTGCGGCGGCCACTTTTCTCGAGACCGTCTCAGACAGCTTTTGGCCGGAACTGGAACCGAGAAGATAAAGCCCGGCCCCGACCATCAATATAGGGGCCGGTATCGAGCGAGCGATTTTAAGCAATGGATAGCCGACCCCAACGCCAATCGCCGCCGCCTGGAGCGGGTTTTCCCGCGCTTTGTCCATCAGCGCGTCCGCCCTCGTTCGGAGGTAACCGCTGATCTCTGCTTTCATCGCGTCGGGCGAGGCCCGTTCGCGAAAGTCTGTGACGGTATTGGAGACTTTTGAACGAAGCTGAATGACAGTTTCAGCGAGTTCCGCTCGAGTGCGCTCCGATTCTTTCTTCAGCTCGGTCAGAGACCGTTCCTCGCTATGAGCCATATCGGTCGTCCCGGTTTCCAAAATTCCCGGAAGTTCAACGGCTTTGCGTCGTGTTCGTTCCAGCTTCGAAAATTAAATGGCAGCTTTTAATCTCCGGCCAGGCGGATCCGCGCTAGCGGCCGCCACCGTCCGGTTCGTGAGATTGTATTTACTGCCGCTGCGAACAGCCGACGATTGATTCCTCCCGGCACGGGGTGCGAACTCGTTTGATTGGCGTCCGCTCCACGACGTCCGTCTCGTTAGCTTTCCATGGAGGGTTCAAACTTGGAGCTCAAGCAGAAAGATGCTTGCAGCGGACGGGAAACATTGGCGCACCGCGCGGCAGAGGGGAACTCGGCGAGAGCCACAAGTGTTCTAGTGAGAGTTCGTCCGATTCCGAGACGCAGAACTCCGAGGCGTTTTGGCCCATGACGCAACATTCCCCCAAACCGCCGTTCAAGCCCCAGCCGCAGCCGATTCCAGGGCGACGAGGCGAGCTACGTTTCCGGGCCACGATCGCGGTAACCGGCGAACCGATCATCTAGGATAGCGGCCTTGTCGACCACAACTTATTCGCGCGAAAGGTGATCAGGGGCCGATTTTGACTATAAAACGAGGCGTGGGAGCCGGTTACCGGAATCTTGCACGCGCATTTGTCGTGAAAGCACCACTATTGACCTCACGACGAAACTAAATTTGCATACCCTCGCATCTTCTCTGGCCTGGCGCCGTGCTTGTTGGGATTTATATATTGGGCGGTGAAGTTCATGGAAACCAAACCATTCAAGCTTATCGCCGTAGCGATGGCGAACAAGCTCGCAGGGATCGCCTTCCGTTATGCGCGACGGCTCCATCTATGGAAACGTCATAGCCCGATAGCCCGGCATCCTCCTGTCAATCGGGCGATCACCTAATCGAGGGTGAACCCGTTGTGACGCGAACACGGGAGATTGGATCGTGAAGCCTCCAGCATTGTCGGAGCCTCAAGCTCGTTCTCTTGATCAGGCAAACGGCCATCGGAAACCATCAGGCCCCCCCGGGCGACGCCCCGCGCCAAAAGGGCCGAAGACATGACCGCGAACCTCGCATTATGGCAGATAGCCCTTGAATCTGCGATGCTGGAGTGACCTTTACCAGCTGCGCAACTTATCGCCTCAGCGCCGTGACAGTCGGAAGTAGAGATCCGCGAAGCGGCTGGGCAGCTCGGAGGGACTTGCAACCGTCACATAGCCGGATCGTCCGAAGATGCGCGTCGCACGCTCTGCGGCTCCCTTTCCCATGGCAATGCCCAAGACATCAATGCCCCGGTCTCTGAGCCGCGCCATCGCGCGGGCGGCGTCCTCGACGAGATCGAGCGGGTCTGTCACGTCGATGTCCGACGGCTCGGCGTCTGTCATCACCAAGACAAGGCGACGGAAAGCGCGACGTCGCTCAAGCTCGGCGCCGGCGTGGCGCAGTGCTGCTCCAAGTCGGGTTGAAAGACCGGACTCGAGCCCAGCGAGCCGACTGCGCGCCGCGACCCCAAATGGCTCATCGAAATCTTTGACCCGCGTCAGCCCCACGCGCTCGCGCCCATCGGAAGCGAAGGCAAGAAGCGCGACCGGATCGTGTGTCGCGTCAAGCGCGTCGCCAAGCAGCGAGACGGCCAATCGCTCCATTTCGAGGACGCTTGCTTCCCTAGTCGACTCCGAAGCGTCGATGAGTACGACGGTGGCGAGGTCGCGCACCCGCGGTGCGTTGGCGCGATAGACGCGGCCTTCTGGTGTGTCGCCTGTCGCCAAGCGGACGGCTTCTTCGACCAGCGCGTCAACATCGAGATCGTGGCCTTCGGCCTGGCGTCGCAGTCGCGTCAGCCGACCGGCCCGAGCCGATCGCGCCAACCGGTGCACCCGTCGACGCAGATCCGGGGCGCTATCCAGCAAGGCGTCGATCCGACGCGCGTCGCCGATCTTCGGAAGAGTCGCCCTGACGCAGGTCCAGTCAAGCCGCTCGACGCCATGCGCGCGGTCCCATTCCGGATAGCGGGCGAGTACGATCGACTCATCCGACAACGGAGGCGCGGGGCGGGCCCGCCCGACGCTCTCCGGCGCCGCGGATGGCTCGACCCGGCCATCTTCCTGCTCTTGCCGGACGCGCGCCGCGTCGATCATGAGGTCAATCGCCTCAGAGCTTTGCGGAGGCTCACCTTCGAACTCCCAAAGCCCCAGATTGTCGTCTCGGTAGGCGGGCTCGATCACCCAGTCGCGCGCATTGAACTGCACGCGCATCTGGCCAAGATCGTTGCCAATCAGGCCGCCGATGGCGCGCATCGCCGCGGGGTCGGTCACGTCGGCCTCATCGAATAGCCGCCGCGCCTTGACCACGAACCCGTGGGAGTCGTGAAACCCAGGTTCGAAAAGCGCGCGGGCCATGCGCGCCAGCAGCGCGACCGCGGTTCCGCCTTCCGGACGCGCGGTGTGGAACGGCGCCCATAGCCGCCTCAGCCCGGGAAAGCGGGCCATCGCCAGAATCTCGACGCGGGCATCCTCCATCAACCCGATCAGCGCGACCTGGAGCGGTTTGAGGGCGCCAAGTTTCAATGGCGAGGCGCCGAACAAGCGATGGGCGACGGCGTGCGCCGCGGCGGCCCGGTAAAGCCGCTCGATCGTTTCGGCGGGGGCGCCGGGAAACGACCCGGGGAACAGGATCACGCCGTTCGCGATGCTGACGCGACGCGCCGGCGGGCGGCCTGGCGGAGCTGGAAATGGGCGCAAAAACGGGGCGCGGCCGAGAAGCGCCGTCATAAAGGCGGCGAGACGGCGCTCGTTGGCGCCGAAGCCGTCGGCCTCGCCGCGTGACAGCACACGTCGGGCGAGCGGATCCTCGAGTGCGAAAAACCTTTGCCGCCGCGCCGGGTCGTTGCCGCTGGCCTTTAGGCCGACGGCGACGAAATCGGCGAAGCCGCTCTCGCCGCCGGCGCCGAGGGCGACTCCGGCCTGGTGCAGGCCCAGAGCGAAGCTCTCCGGCGCCTCGCGCGCCAAACGCGTCAAGGCCGGCCACCAGCGCGGACGGCCCAAGCGCTGCCACGCTTCAATGGCTACCAGGGCCGTTCCGGCGTTCGTCTCCCGGCAGATGCCGGCGAGCGCCACCCCTGCAGCGCCGAATCCCTCGCCGTTGTCTACCGCCCGCAGAAAGGCCAGCAGCGCCGCTTCCCCGGCGTTGGCGTGCAAGAGGGCGTCGGCGCCCTCCACCCAGTCACCGGTCTCACTGGCGCGTCGGCCGGCGGCGGCGAGGGCGCTTTCGAGCGCGGTTCGTCCGCTCAGGCGCGCCGCCAGATACGCGACACTTGATGTTCCGCGCCGCGCACTCAAGGCAGACAGACGTCGACCGCCTCGCGAAGGGCGCTGCGGAGCTCGTCCTCATCAGTAAGCGGCAGCACCACCGCCGACTCGATCGCGGCCTTGAGCGGCAGACCCTGCCGCGCCAGCCGCCCAGCATGGATCAGCATGCGAGTCGAGGCTCCCTCCTCCAGTCCATGCCCACGGAGGTTGCGGGAGCGTTCCGCGACCAGGACCAATAGCCTCGCGAGCTTCGCGTCGGCCCCACTTTCTCGCGTCACGATCTCGGCCTCGACTTCTGACGCCGGGAAACCGAAGTGGATGGCGACGAACCGTTGCTTGGTTGATTCCTTCAGGTCCTTGACGGCGCTCTGGTAGCCGGGATTGTAGGAGATAGCGAGCTGGAAGTCCGGATGCGCCGCAATCTGCTCATTGCGCTTCTCCAATGGGAGCACGCGGCGCGCGTCGGTCAGCGGATGGATGGCGACCGTCGTGTCCTGTCGGGCCTCGACGATCTCGTCGATGTAGCAGATCGCGCCTTCCCGCACGGCCAGCGTCAATGGTCCGTCCCGCCATACCGTCTCGCCGGATAGCAGCAGATAACGGCCGACCAGATCGGCCGCGGTCATGTCCTCGCTGGCCGCGATCGTGATCAGGGGGCGGCGCAGCCGCCACGCCATATATTCCAGGAACCGGGTCTTGCCGCAGCCGGTCGGCCCCTTCAGCATGACCGGCAGCCGCTCGCTATACGCGGCCTCGTAGACTGCGATCTCGTCTCCGACCGCACGGTAATAGGGTTCGGCCGAGATAACGAACGCGCCGACGGCGCTCGACGGTTCCGGCGCCAGTTTCGTCATCGGCATTGGTTTCCCGCTGTTGCGAGGCGTTTCATGTGCGCCGTTCCTTCTCTGCGCTCAGGTCCGATCGCCTCCTTTGTGCTTCCTTGTTCGGCTTGATCGTTGTCGTCTTCCCGAGACTTGGCGCGCAGCCGCCTGGAGCGAGGGTTACGCCGTCAGAAGAGGCGGCTTGCGATCTAACCCGGGCACAAGGACGAAGTCGGTCATCGCGCCCGTAATGATCATGGGGAAGCCGATCCAGACCATTACGTTGGAAACAGGTTTCGCCGCGCCGTCGTCGGCACTGGCTTGTGTTCATATTCGTCGCCCAGAATGTGGTCGACCTGGTCTTCGGTGTCTCGAAACGTTGAATGCGGGGTCATTTCGCCTTACTCCCTCAGCCTCGGGGTGATGAAACTTCTTCTTTCGCGCTTCTTAAGTGAAGAATGCCACGGCGGATGTCCGCTTCCGCCGGGGCGTTTGTCGCGTCAACGATGGCCGACCGTCTTCTTGAAGGGAATGCCCTCGATCGGCGCCTCCTCCGTGCCGACGGTCTCGCGCGTAAGCTTCTCGACCATTTCGCGCGTCGCGTCGGGATCGGTGATCCACTTCTTGTAGAAGTCGAACGGACAAGCCGCCACGCCGCGGTCGCCCTCTCCGGAATTGATGAGGCCCGTATAGCCGCGATGCACGAGCTTGAAGAGATGGTTCTCCGACTGCATGTTCTTACGCGCGTCACGGATGAGGAACTTCGAGAGCGCCGCGTATTGCACGCCCATGTCCTCCTCGCCGCATTCGCCGAGCGTGCGGCCATCGAAACCGATGATCGCCGAATGGCCGAAATAGCTGTAGACGCCGTCGAAGCCGGAGGCATTGGCGACCGCGACGTAGCAATTGTTCGCCCAAGCCATCGCCTTCGCCATCAGCACCTGCTGCTCCTTGGCCGGATACATGTAGCCCTGGCAACGGATGATCAGTTCCGCACCGCGCATCGCGCAGTCGCGCCAGATCTCCGGGTAATTGCCGTCGTCGCAGATGATGAGGCTGATCTTGAGACCCTTCGGGCCATCGGAGACATAGGTGCAGTTGCCGGGATACCATCCCTCGATCGGCACCCAAGGCATGATCTTGCGGTACTTCTGCACGATCTCGCCCTTGTCGTTCATGAGTATGAGCGTGTTGTAGGGCGCCTTGTTGGGATGCTCCTCATGGCGCTCCCCGGTCAGCGAGAACACTCCCCAGACCTTCGCCCTACGGCAAGCCTCGGCGAAGATTTCGGTCTCCTCGCCGGGCACCAAGGCGGCGGTGTCGTACATTTCCTTGGAATCGTACATGATCCCGTGGGTCGAATATTCCGGGAAAACCACGAGATCCATGCCCGGCAGGCCGACCTTCATGCCCTCCAGCATCTTCGCGATGTTGCGGGCGTTGGCGAGCACTTCGGCCTTCGTGTGAAGCCTCGGCATCTTGTAGTTGACGACGGCCACGCCGACCGTATCCTTGCTGCTGGAAATATCGCCGTGCAACATGAAGTCCTCCTAGGTTGAGCCTGGCGATCGTGGAGACGCCAGTAGCGATCACACCGCCATGTGACGGTAGATCAAGTCATCGGAGAGGTCCGTAACCGCGCCCTCCGCCGCGATCCCGCCCTTTTCCATAATCACGAAACGCTCCGCGGCGCGGCGCGCGAAATTGACGTTCTGCTCGACCACAACGATGGTCACGCCAAACTCTCGGTTGATGCGGACGATCGCCTGCTCGATCAACTCGACGATATTGGGCTGAATGCCTTCCGTCGGCTCGTCGAGTAGGATTAGACGCGGCTTGGCGGACAGCGCGCGTGCAACCGCAAGCTGCTGCTGCTGGCCGCCGGACAAGACGCCGCCCAACCTGTTGAGGAATTCGCGCAGAATAGGGAAGAGTTCGAGCGCAAACTCTGGGATTTCCCGCTTGCCGTCGGACCGCGCGAAACTCCCCATCAGGATGTTCTCGCGCACAGTGAAGCGGGGAATGATGCCGCGCCCTTGCGGCACGTATCCGATTCCCAGCCGCGCCCGTTCGTGCGTCGGCGTTTTGGTAATGTCGCGCCCGTCGAAAAGAAGGCGGCCCGTGACGCGGTCGGTCAGGCCCATCACGGTTTTGAGCAGGGTCGTCTTGCCGACGCCGTTGCGGCCCAGCACGGCAAGGAACCCGCCAGCCCCGACCTTGACGGAGACGTCCTGCAGCACCGGCGAGTTGCGGTAGTAGGAGGCGACGTGCTGGGTCTCAAGCATGAGAAATGCCGCCACTGCCGAGATAGGCGTCCTTAACGGCCTGGTTGCTCTGGATCTCCATTGCGCGGCCCTCAGCCAGAACCTTGCCTTGATGCATGACCGTGATGACGTCGGAAATCTCGCGCACGAACGCCATGTCGTGCTCGACGACAAGTAAGGTGTGGCGGCCGCGCAACGCGTTCAGGATCTTGGCGGTGTGCATAGTCTCTGCCGAAGTCATGCCAGCCGTCGGCTCGTCCATCAGGATGAGGTCGCTGTCCTGAGCGAGCAGCAACGCGATCTCGAGCGACTGGGTCTGGCCATGCGAGAGATAGCCAGCGAGATGATCGAGAAAATCTTCGAGGCCGACGAGTTCGGCGATCTTCTCCAATCCGTCACCCTCAGCGCTACGCCGGAATCTCAAGACATTGGCGAAGACGCCAAGTCGCTTGCAGTAGGCGACTTCCAGATTGTCGCGCACACTGAGCTCGCGGAAGAAGCTCGGCACCTGAAATTTTCGTCCGACGCCGGCGCGCGCCATCTTGTAGTCCGGCAGATCGGTGATGTCGCGGTCCTTCAGCGTCATCCGTCCGGCCTTGGGCTTGACCTTGCCGCACATGACGTCGAGCGCCGTCGTCTTGCCGGCGCCGTTCGGGCCGATAAGACAGCGTAATTCGCCTTTCTTCAATTCGAGGTTGAGCCCGTTGACCGCCCGGAAGCCGCCGAATTCGACGACGATGTCCTGAAGCCGGAGAAATGTCTCGCTAATCATCATCAGTTCGTCGATTCGCGGCGCGGCGCACCCGGCTGGCGTCGAGCTTCCGTCGCCGCGAGAGCGTTGGCCATCGGCGCCGGCGCTCTCTGCTCCCGGCGTTTCGCCCAGAACACGTCGCCTAAACTCACGAGCCCGTTCGGCAGGAACAGGACGACGATGATGAAGAGGGCGCCCATGATGAGCGACCATGTGTCGAGAAACGCCGGCGTCTCGGAAAGGCTGCCCTGGACACCGGTGACTACGATGGCGCCGAGCGCCGCCCCCAAAAGCGAGGCGCGCCCGCCGACGGCGCACCAAATGACAATGGAAAGGCTGATCGGGACGGCCAGGAAGGTCGGCGAAGCGAATTCCATGACAAGCGTATAGAGCATACCCGCAAAGCCTGCGACGCCAGCCGAGACGCAGAAAATGAAGGTCTTGTACGCCGCCACGTCGTAACCGAAATACCAGACGCGCGTCTCGTCATCGCGGATGGCCTGCAGGATGAGCCCGGTCTTGCTGCTCATCAGGGCGAGGCCGAGAAACAGGCTGAGCGAAAGCGTGACGCCCGCAAGATAGTAGAGCGCCGGGCTGTAGGAATCGAAATCGACGCCGAATACGCTAAATGTCGCGAGGTCGGTGATCCCATTGAAGCCGCCGGTGAAGCGCTGCTGGTCGATGACGAGCAAGTTGGTGACGACGAGCATCGCCAATGTAATGATTGCGACGTAGACTCCATTAACGCGCGCGGGGAACACGAACCAGGCGATGAGGAACGCCAACAGCATCGGGACCGCGACACCGGCGAACACAGCGAACACGTAGGAATGGAACGGCTCCCAGAACCAGGGGAGCGTCTTCACGTTGTTCCAGGCCATGAAGTCGGGCAGACCGCTTACGCCGGTCTGGATCGGAATCGTGCGCAGCTTCAGCGCCATCGCCATGCAGTAGGAGCCGAGGCCAAAGCTCGCCGCC
>DATCEJ010000033.1:0-2917 GCA_036510135.1 Roseiarcus sp.
CTCCGGCGCTGGACCAGAACGTCGAGAACGAAGCCATTCTGGTCGACAGCGCGCCACAGCCAATGATGTTCGCCCGCGATCGAGATGATGACTTCGTCGAGATGCCACTTGTCGCCGCGCGCGGGTGCACGCTGGCGGATCCGATCGGCGAATGTCTTGCCGAACTTCTTCCCCCACTGGCGCACGGTCTCGTAGGTCACGCAAATCCCGCGCGCCGCCAGCAACTCTTCGACCATGCGAAGGCTCAACGGAAACGGGAAATAGAGCCAAACGGCAGCCGATCACCTCAGGCGGGAAGCCATGACGGCGATAGACCTTCTGAGGTTCGGCCTTACCCTTGATCGCTTTACCCTGGCCGCCGCCGACCGGCTGCATTGTCCGGCCGATCCGGCAAGAATGCCCAAAACTCCGACCGTAAACCGACGCTCGCCCTATGTGCGCCGCGCGGGCAAAAAAAGGGCCGCCGCGCGGCAGCCCTTTGCATACGTTACGAGACTGAAACGATCAGATCGTCAGCGCACGGATTTTTGAGTTCCGACGGAAAGCCGCATAGCCCAAACCAGTAAAGCCGAGGGCCATCATCGCCCAGGTCGAAGGCTCCGGAACCCCAGAGCCGAGGCTGAACTCAAACGCATTCTTGCCGGCCGCGTGGAAGTCAACCGTCGTAAACGGATCAAGACCAGTGATGGTAACCCACTGGTTGTTCGCAGGCGAGTTCTGGTTGCCGGTTCCCGTCGCCCCAAGCGCCACCAAATCGGCGCCCGTCAGCGTGTAACCATTAACAGTAACCGACACCTCATTGAGGATGCCGTCGATTCCAAGGGCGTCAATCGAGCCCCAATAAATGCTGAGACCGGTCTGAGGCGCGGCCCAGGTCGCCTGCTCAGTGCCGCCGTTTTGAACGGACATATAGGTCGTGTCGCCCATTCCAAAAGGAGCGGCGTATTGGCCAACCACACTGCCCTTCTCTGTAGCGGCATTCCCGGACAAGAGTGACCAGGTAACATCGCCCAATGTGAAGTCACTTTCGCCCGCGGGAAGCGAAGCGAAGTACTGCGGATCTGCCGGCCCTGGCGATAAGGTGACCACCGGGGCGGCGCTCGCCACGCCGCCGAGGGCCAACCAGGCTAGCCCCGTTGTTATCAATAAAGCTTTGCGCATCTTAAGGACTCACTAAAATAGGCCGTACACAACCAGTGAATAACATTACAGATCGATTACGTCAATTGGCTCCTGGCGCGGCCGCGCTCACGTTCTGACGAGCCCGCGAAGTGGGGCTTCCAACAGGGGTATGTGAGGGTCCGTTGGAGGGCGTTTCCGCCGATTTGCCCCTTAAATGCGATTGTATTTGGCGTGAGGGGCGCCGCCGCCGGCCTCTTCCTGAGCTGCGCGGAGCCCGACGTCTCGAAAGACCGGCAAGGAGCAACTTCGGGTTTCCGCTAAAGCTGTCGTCGCGGCGGGCAACGATTGGCTTTTTAGCTATGCGCGGGACGCATGCCACGGGATGATCGACCAGGGTAGCCGAGGCATCGGCTGCGAAATTCCGCGCACGAAAGTCTTGCTGAAAAACAGGATTTGTGCTAATTATCTTTCCGCCAGCCCGCTAGAGTAGGGCCTTGCGCCAACCAAGGGGGACGAGAGCCCGGCAGAGAGGAATGCGATTTGTGATCGTTGCGCCACAGTGTGACATCGGAAAAGGGATTTTTTTATTTGGATTCGCTGTAACCCTTTGAAAAGTCCTGATTCGGCCAAAGGAATCCAAGGAAATCCAAGCTTTTTTCCTTGGTTTTATTTGGAATTGCTTGGATTTATTTGCATTTATTTGGCGCCAGGGCCGAACTCGCAGGCCTGGGTTCAGGGCTTCGTCGTCGGATGCAGCGGCACGGTGGCGACGAACGAGGAGCCCTGGTTCACGCGGCTGGTGATCGTCAGCCGGCCTCGGTGGCGGGTCAGGATATGCTTGACGATGGCGAGGCCGAGACCGGTGCCGTTCTTGGCCCGGCTTTGGGTCGGATCGACCCGGTAGAATCGCTCGGTCAGCCGCGGCAGATGCTCGGGCGCAATGCCATGTCCGTAGTCGCGCACGGTCAAGGCGCCCTCCTTCCCGGTCGTCGAGACGGCGACGTCCACCAGCCCGGGCGCCTCTGAATCGATACGGAGGCCATATTTGATCGCGTTCTCGATCAGGTTCTCGGCCACGCGCAGGAGTTCGTCACGGTCGCCGGCCACCAGCACCGGCTCATCGGCGCTGAGACGGATCTCGACGCCGAGATCGTTGGCCATTGGCGTCAGCGCATCGACGACGCCCCGCGTCGTCTGCGCCAGGTCGACGACGTGTTCGGGCTTGAGGTGCTGCTTCTGCTCGATGCGCGAAAGCGACAGCAGGTCTTCGATCAGCCTCGCCATGCGCCGACCCTGTTCGCGCATGATGACGAGGAACCGGTCGCGCGCCTTCGCGTCATCGTGCGCGGAGCCCTGCAAGGTCTCGATGAAGCCGACCAGCGAAGCGAGCGGTGTGCGCAGCTCGTGGCTGGCGTTGGCGATGAAGTCGACGCGCAGCCGCTCGACGCGTCGCGCTTCGGTCTGATCGCGCAGGGTGATGAGCGTCGCCACGACTTCGCCCTCGGCCGTCGCGAGCGGCGCGACCGTGACGTCGAACAGCCGTTCGACCGGCACGCGCTCGCTCCACTGCACGGTCTCCGCTTCGCCGCTCGCCATCACCCGGCGCCGTGCATCGATGACGTCGGGTGCGCGTAAGCCCAGCACGAACGGATCGCCGACTCTGAGACCAGGCAACAGGTTGAGCGCCGGCTTGTTGGCGGCAGCCGCCCGCTCGTCCGAGCTCACGATGACGGCGGACTCCGGCATCGCGGCGATCAGTTGCGCGGCAAATGGCGACTGCACGAGGTCGGCGAGT
>DATCEJ010000034.1:0-9091 GCA_036510135.1 Roseiarcus sp.
TCGAGTCCGCGGTTCGATCCCCAGCCCCGTCTTCATCGATAGTGCCCATTATCGTTGATGGGCACTATCCTCGTGCCGCTCTTCGCGCACTATCGCCCTACAGCGCCTCCCGTCCAGGCGGCCTTCGCCGAAGGCTTACCATATATCTGATCGGATATAACGATCGCTGATCACCTCGGCGCCCATCTGACGCAGGAGCTTGACCGCGCCTCCCGTGTTTCCGCGATGGCGCAGGCGCTGGCGTACTGGATTGCGCGAGATCTCTGATCGGGCCTGCAAGCGAAGCTTGGTGAGCATCTGCCGCGCCGTCGTTTCGACGCGAACCGCGCGCGCTCACATTACTCCGCCGCTTGCGCCGGCTCCCACGGGCGCTCCTTGCGCTCGGGCTCAGTCCCAGCCTTCGGCGTTGGCGAGTTGGCTTTCGTTTTGGTGGAGCCGGAGAGCCAGCGTGATACCTGATCGAGATAAATATAGATGACCGGGGTCGTGAACAGGGTGAGGGCCTGGCTGACGATCAGGCCGCCGACCATCGTGTAGCCGAGGGGCTGGCGCAACTCCGACCCGCTGCCATGACTCAGCATCAGCGGCACGCCGCCGAGCAGCGCCGCCATCGTCGTCATCATGATCGGACGGAAACGCATCAGCGCCGCCTTGCGAATCGCGTCGATCGTCGACAGGCCTTCCTCGCGCTCGGCGGAGATGGCGAAGTCGACCATCATGATGCCGTTCTTCTTGACGATGCCGATGAGCAGGATCGCGCCGATTAGGGCGACGAGGCTGAATTCGTAGCCGAACAGCATGAGGGTCGCGAGCGCGCCGAGGCCAGCTGACGGCAGCGTCGAGAGGATGGTCAGCGGGTGGATGAAGCTCTCATAGAGCACGCCGAGGATCAGATAGACGCAGACGAGCGCGGCGAGGATCAGGAGCGGCACCGTCGTCAGTGAATCCTGGAACGCCTGCGCGTTGCCCTGGAAGGTCGTCGTGAGACCGGCGGGCAATTGCAATTGCTGCATGGCGTGCTGGATCGCCTCGGTCGCCGGGCCGAGCGCCACCCCTGGCGCGAGATTGAAGCTGAGGGTGATCGCCGGAAACTGTCCCTGGTGACTGATTGAGAGCGGCGCGACCTGAGACGTCGTCCATTTGGCGAAGGCGCCCATGGGCACCATTTGATTGGTCGTGGGCGAGCGGATGTAGAGCTTGTCGAGAGTCGCAGGATCGCCCACGAGCTGCGGCAGCACCTCCAGGACTACATAATAGGTGTTCACCTGGGTGAAATATTGCGTCACCTGCCGCTGGCCGAAGGCGTCATAAAGCGTGTCGTCGATGAGCTGCGGCTGGATTCCGTATCGTGACGCCATGTCGCGGTCGATCTTGAGCGTCAGCGTCGTGCCTGAATTCTGCTGGTCGGTCGCGACGTCGCGCAATTCGGGCAGCGTTTGCAGCTTCTCCTGGACCTTGGCCGCCCAGGCGTTGAGCTCGTCAAGGTTCGCATCCTGCAGGGTGTACTGGAACTGCGTCTTGGAGAAGCGCCCGCCGACCGTCACGTCCTGCGCGGCGAACAGGTAGACGCGCACGCCCGGAATTTGAGCGAGTTTCGGCCGCAGCCGTCTGATCACGTCAAAGATGCTGGCGTCGCGCTGCTCGAACGGTTTCAGCGTGATGAACATGCGGCCGGTGTTCTGCGCGGCCGCGCCGACGCCGGAGCCAAGCCCCATTGCAATCGTGTCGATGGCCGGATCGGCCATCACGACCCGCCCGACCTCCTGCTGCAGGCGTGACATGACCGGAAAGGAAACGTCCTGCCCGGATTCCGTCGTTCCGTAGAGGATACCGGTGTCCTCCTGCGGGAAGAATCCTTTGGGAATGATGACGAACAGATAGACGGTCGCGATCACCGTGGCGAAAAAGGTGAGCAGCGTGGCGAACCGGTGGCGGAGCACGAAATCAACGCCGCGCGCGTAACCGTTGGCGAGCGCGGTGAAGCCCTTCTCGCTGAGGTTATAAAGCCGGCCGTGGCGCTCCTCGTCGTGGCTCTTGAGGAAGCGCGACGCCAGCATCGGGGTGAGGGTCAGCGAGACGAACGCCGATACGGCGATCGTCATCGCGATCGTGACCGAGAACTCACGGAACAGGCGCCCGATGATGCCGCTCATCATCAAGAGAGGAATGAGCACCGCGACCAGCGAGACGGAGATCGATATGATGGTGAAGCCGATCTCCGAGGAGCCTTTGAGCGCCGCCTCGAGCGGCTTCTCCCCTTCCTCGATATGGCGGGTGATGTTCTCCAGCATCACGATCGCGTCATCGACGACGAAGCCGACGGAGATGGTGAAGGCCATCAGCGACAGATTGTCGAGGCTGTAGCCGACCGCCCACATGAGCGCACAGGCGCCCAGGAGAGCCAGCGGCACCGTTACGCTGGGAATGATCGTCGCCCGGACACTCCGCAGGAAAAGGAAGATCACCATCACCACAAGCGCAATGGTGAGCGCGAGCGTGACCTCGACGTCATAGACGGAGGCGCGAATGTTCGTCGTGCGGTCGGAGAGAATGCTGACGTGAATGGTCGGCGGGATTGACGCCTGCAAGCTCTTCAGCGTGCTCTTGATCGCCTCGACCGTGTTGATGACGTTGGCGCCGGGAATCTTGTAAACGACGAGAAAGACGCTCGGCTTTCCATCGCTCCACGCCGCTTGCGTCGTGTCCTGGGGTCCCGCGACCGCCTGACCGATGTCGCGCACGCGCACCGGCGCCCCGTTGCGATAAGCGATGATGACGTCGTTCCAGTTTTTCGACTGAGTCAGCTGGTCGTTGTCCTGGATGGTGAAGGTCTGCTTCGGACCGATGATCGCGCCCTTGGGGCTGTCGACCGTCGCGATGCCGATCTGGGCGCGGACGTCCTCGAGCTGCAGGCCCTTTTCGACGAGCTTCGCCGGATCGACCTGGATGCGTATGGCCGGCGTCTGCTGGCCGCCGACGCGCACGAGCGAGACGCCCGAGATTTGGCTCAGGTGCTGGGCGAGGATGTTTTCGGCCGCGTCGTCGACGTCGATGACTGGGGCGACGTCCGACTGGACGGACAGGATGAGGATGGCCGTGTCCGACGGGTTGACTTTGCGGTAAGTCGGCGGACTGGGCAAATCTTTCGGCAGTTGTCCCGCGGCTGCGTTGATCGCAGCCTGGACGTCGTTGGCGGCGGCGTCGATATTGCGGTTGAGATCGAACTGGACGGTGATCGCCGTCGAACCGAGCGAACTCGTCGACGTCATCTGCGAGACGCCCGGAATTTGGGCCATCTGACGTTCGAGCGGCTGGGCGACCGAGGTCGCCATCGTGTCCGGGGAAGCCCCCGGCAGCGAAGCCGAGACGGTGATGGTCGGGAAGTCGACCTGCGGCAGGGGCGCGACCGGCAGCGACGGGAACGCGACGAGGCCGACCAGAAACACCGCAACCATGATCAGCGTGGTTGCGATCGGGCGGTGGATGAAAGGGGCGGAGATGCCTTTGTACATCGGCTAGGCGCCGCTCCCCGTGTCGATCGAAACGATCGATCCGGGCTGAAGCAGGAACTGACCGGCGGTCACCACCCGGTCGCCTTCCTTGAGGCCATCCGAGATGACAGCTGTCGTCGTGTCCTGGTGCGCGATCTTCACCTGACGCACCTGGGCGTGGTTCTGATCGTCGACGATAAAGACAAAGAGGCCGTTTTGGCCATGTTGCACCACTTCAGTGGGGACAATCAAGACGCCCTTCTCCACGCCGAGTTGCAACCCCGTCGTCACCGCCAGTCCTGGCCAGAGCGCATTGTCCTTGTTGTCGAATTCAGCTTTAAGGCGGATTGTTCCGGTTGCGGGATCCACCTGATTGTCGCTGATCGACAAGCGCCCGGTCGCAAGCTGGTGACCTTCCGCGTCCATGACCGTCACTTTGGGCGAGCCGGAAGCGAGCTCTTCGTTGATGCGGATCACATGCTCCTGCGGTTCGGCGAAGATCACGGAGATCGGCTGCAATTGCGCAATCGATACGATGCCGGTCTGTTGTCCGGCGTTGACGAGATTGCCCTCATCGATGAGACGGAAGCCGGCGCGGCCCGAGATCGGGGCCTTGATGGTCGCATAGTCGAGCTGTGTCCTCGCGGCGTCGATCGCTGCAGCGTCGGCGGCGATCGAGGCGGTCAACTGCAGCACCATGGCGTTCTGCGTATCGAGCTGCTGCTTGGTGGCGAAGTCCTGCTTGGCGAGCGTTGCAAAACGAGTAAGATCGAGCTTCGCGTTGGCCAGATTGGCCTCGTCCTGCGATTTCTTGGCGACGGCCTGGTCGAGCGCGGCCTGGAATGGCCTCGGGTCGATCTGGGCCAGAAGATCCCCCCGCTTGACCATTTGGCCTTCGTTGAAGGCGATCTTCATGATCTGGCCGTCGACTCGGGCCCGGACCAAAACGGTGTTGTAGGCCTGGACCTGGCCGATGCTTTGGAGAACGACCGGAAAATCTGCGCGCTTTACCGGCGTCACCGTGACAACAATCGGCGCGGGGCCGGCGGCTTGAGGCTGTTGGCCTTGCCCGGGCGCCGACGCGGTCTGAGCGGACGGTGTCCAGATCCTGTCGTGCAGCTGGTGGGCGAGCCCGCCGGATGCCGGCAGCCACCGGTCTGCTGTCTCCGGCGCAAAGACGCCATAGGCGGCGGCTGAGCCGCACACGACTATAGCGATCCAAGCGAACCGGCTAAAACTCATGCGCGAGGTCCTGTCGTTAAAGCAAACTTCGCCGTTATCGGAAGGGCCGCCGCGGCGCGCGCCCCGCGTCGACTCCCGGACAAAGGCGTTTATGAGACGCCGTTCTCGCGGGATCGTTCGCCATACCATTCTTTTGGCGGCTGCGGGACGTGATCAACCAAATTTGACCGGCGCACGATCCTTGGCTTGAACAATGCCGGGCGCTTCTTACCCAATCAGCGGGCGCTTCTTACGCCGTCTAGAATGACACGTTTGCGGGAATGAAGGCTTTAATCTGCGCCGCCGGGACGAAATACTTTGCGATATCGACCGTGTGAGCTGGCGCACCAATGATGAATGGGCGCGAGGTCACGGAAATCTTGCGGCTCACGATTCCCAGCAGGCACAGATCGCCGGCGTCAAACACGCCCGAACCGGAATTTCCGGTCGTGGCGACATCGGCGATGGTGGTGTCGAACCGCCCCCGAACGTCAGCCGGAATCGCTTGACGAGGCAGGACCCGAGAGGGCGCTGTTTTCTCGGGAATGGCGACCACGACCCTTTCGCCGGCGAAGGGCGGATGTTTGCACAGCGGCGTGCGGCGCATCTGCAGACTGACGGGCAGCTTTGTTCCGTCAACCGACAAGAGCGTCAGATCCACGCCGTCCAGGCTTCCTTGCTTGACGAGCGTAGCCGGAAGGTCTTGCCCCCCGATGACGACGCGGGGCTTCGTTTCCGCGACCTCTCCGGCCACGTGCGCGGCAGTCAGAACAAGGCCGTTGCCGAGATAAACACCGTAGCCGGGCCAGGATTGTTGCGGCGTGCGGTTGATATGCACGGCAAGCGCCGTGAGGTCGGCCCGGTCCGTTTGCGCTCTTGCGGGGACCGGCGTGAGCGCGATCACAAGCGCGCTGCAACCAACGCCCAAGACTCTCGTCGCGATCGTCATGGATCCCTTTCCGGAGGCGCGCTGCCGCTCTTCGCCAGCGCCAAACGGACAGAGGACACGGATTCTCCAAACCCTATCCTGAGCAAAGCCCTAGAAATGGGCCGATTGAAGGAGTGCGGCGACGACCGTGTGGATCGGTTCGGACAGCGTATCCCAGCCTCGGCCCAGAAGCGACGAAAACAGGCGAAACAGACAGAGCACCTCGATCAAGGCCGCGAAAACAAGATTGAGGAATGTAGAGCCTCGGGGAGTTCGCAGTCCAACCTCGTCATGCATCATGTGGTCATAGGGAATTTTCTGGACATAAGACGTCGCCCTTCCGAAAAAAGAGAATACCGTCAGGCCAAAATACTGAAGGCGACCTGATATAACGAATATAAACGAATACAATAATCCTATTGTCGCGACGATAATTTCCGTATTTCTATCGTGGATTTGGTCGAAAACGAACCACGTTCCCGCGAGTATAACCAGCCCGGCGACAAGTCGGAACAGAACCACCAGCACACTAAACATGGGGAAACCAGCTTGTGTTTATCTTGTTATTAATCAAACCGCCGGCGGCGACAGGACAATCTCATAGCTCGGCAAAATTTGCTTGTCCAGATACGGGCGCGCGCCAGACAAAATTTCCGACGGCCCAAACGTTTCTGGCGGTTGAAGAATCGGGGCCGCCGTCTTCGAGAAGATGAGACCCCCTTTCTGTCGCCTTGTTTTGGACTGGGATTTGCTTACACTGCGCAGCGTCAATTGCGGCGGCGGTCGGGTCGGCGCAGCCTGCGGGGTTGCGCCACCGCCAGATCAACAGGAACAAGCGGTTTACCGTCGCTGCTGAATTTATCAAAAAAGGACCGGGAATGTGCGAAGACCTAACATTGTATGGCGTTCCTCAATGTCTGGTCGGCGCTCTTGATGAATTGTGAGCCCGTCAATGACGACTGAGAGTCAAACCGCGCCTGAATCGGGGAGTGGGCTCGCGGGAGCGAGCAGCCGACCTCTTCTCGCGGGCGGACGCCGGTGGCGCCTGCCGATCGCCTATGGGTCGATCGCCTCAGTTGCGCTGGGCGTCGACTTGGCGCTCATCCTCGGAAGCGCGACATTCGCTGAGGCGCTCTATCATAGAATTCCGGACGAGCTCACGGGCGAATTTTCTCACACTCTTGCGGCGGCGATCTTTGTCGCCATTCTCTTCGTCGCCGCGATGCGAGTGCAGAAGCTCTACAGCCCTACCCGCCTGATGGTGTGGGACGATCAGGCTCGCGCGGTGCTGGGCGCCTGGTGCGGAGCTTTCTTGATCCTGGCTTCGGGCGTCTTCAGCTGGGGCGTGAGCCACGACCTTTCACGCGGCGACGTGCTCCTGTTCTGGGCGAGCGGCGGCGTAACGCTTCTCGCGCACCGGGCCGCATGGAGATTTGCGCTGCCGCGCGCGCTGGAAAGCGGGGCGTTGCGGGGGCGCACGATTGTCAGCGTCGCGTGCGAGGAGAATGTGCCGTCTGACCTCGCTGAGAATTTGACCCGTCATGGCTATCACACCGTAACCCACTTCCACATATCCGATGGCGAAGCGGATGCCGGGGAGATCATTGAGAGCATCATTTCGCTGTGCCGCACTTCTGAAATTCAAGAGGTCATGCTGTTTGTCGATCCCGAGCGCATGTCGAATGTGCGGTGGATCGCGCGCCGGCTTAGAGTGCTGCCCTTGCCGGTGACGCTGGTTCCGTTTGGTACCCTCGCGCTGTTGTTTCAGCGCACGCGCTACGACATTGGCGATTGTGTTGCGATCGAGCTTCAACGGGCGGCGCTCTCGCCAACCGAACAGGCGACCAAGCGCTCGATCGACATTATTCTGTCGTTGCTTGCTCTGATTGTCTTGTCGCCGATCTTGCTCGCCGCCGCGATCGCGATCCGGCTGGACTCGGCCGGTCCGGCCCTGTTCCGGCAGACCCGGCACGGTTTCAATGGGCGGCCGTTCCGGATCTACAAGTTTCGCACAATGACGGTCATGGAAAATGGCGACGTCGTTCAGCAGGCGCAAAAGAGCGACAAGCGGGTCACGAGAGTCGGCCGGTGGCTACGGCGGTATAGCATCGATGAGCTACCCCAATTGCTTAACGTATTTCTCGGTGATATGTCGCTGGTAGGGCCGCGGCCGCATGCGTCGGCGCACGACCGTCATTTCACTTCGGTTATCGAGAAATATGCTTTCCGCCACCACATGAAGTCCGGTATTACGGGTTGGGCGCAGGTTCACGGCGCCCGCGGCGAGACCGATACGCTCGACAAGATGCAGCGACGGGTCGAGCTCGATATTTGGTACATTAACAACTGGAGTATTTGGCTCGACTTCTCCGTCATGATAAGAACCGTTTTCGTCGTGTTCACGGGCGACAATGCGCATTGAAGACGGGAGCGCTCCGGAACATTCTGTCGGTGAAGGCGCGCGGCTTTTTGCGTTAAGGACGCGAGAGAGATAGGCATGTCAATCGAGTCTCTGAAAACTGAGCCCGTCCGGGCCGCCTCCCTGTTGACCCGCATCGAAGGTCGCGGCGTCAATCTGGTTTTCCTTGGAGCGCTTGCGGCCTCATTCTTTGTTGCTTACCTGCCGACCTACTTGAGGCTCGCGGGAGGCGCGTGGCAAACCGAGCAGGAGGGTCATGGTCCCCTCATCATGCTGGCCGCCGCATGGTTGGCCTGGCAGCAACGCGACAGGCTCAAGACCATCGAATTTCGCCCGGCCCTCATCGCCGGCTGGGTCGTTTTGCTCCTTTCGCTCCTGCTGATGGCGGTCACGCGGTCACAAGACATCCCCATGATCGAGGTTGCGACCCAGATCCCGGTGCTGTTGGGATGCCTACTGCTCATCGGCGGTTGGCCGCTGGCCCGCGTTTTCTCCTTTCCGCTTGCCTTTCTTATATTCTCGGTGCCGCCTCCCAACTGGCTGCTCGACGCCTTCACTGTGCCGCTGAAGGTCGGGATTTCCGACATCGTGTCGAATATCCTTTACGATCTGGGCTACCCGGTGGCGCAGAACGGCGTGATGATTATGATCGGGTCTTACGAGCTCATGGTCAAAGACGCTTGCTCTGGCGTGAATTCGATTTTTGCTCTGTCGGCGATCGGCATCTTCTACATTCATGAGTTTGTGGGCAACCACCCGGTCCGGAAGTTGCTCCTGATCCTATCCATTGTTCCAATCACCGTTCTAGCAAACGTCTTTCGGGTCGTGACGCTGGTTTTAGGAGCCTACTACATTGGCGTCGATACGATTGAGGGCCTGTTTCACGACCTCACAGGCATAGCGTTGTTTGTCTTCGCGCTGGTCCTGTTCTTCGTTTTGGATCGCGTCCTCATCGGCGCGGAATTCCTCGCTGGAAAGGCGTTCGGATCAAAAAGCGCGAGAAGCGCCGCCTAACGCTTGCGACGGAAATTC
>DATCEJ010000035.1:0-13077 GCA_036510135.1 Roseiarcus sp.
GTGTTGAAGTCTGAATGGGCGTCGAGCCACAAGACGAACAGTTCGCGCCCCGCCTCCGACGCGAAGCGGGCGACGCCGCCGATCGAGCCCATCGCGAGACTGTGATCGCCGCCGAGCACGATCGGCGTCCGGCCAGAGCGGGCGACCGCGTAGGTTTCGCGCGCGAGCAGCCGCGCCCAGGCCGCGACCTCGGCGAACCGATGGGCCTTGCCTTCCGGCGCAGGCGCGTGGACCAATGGCGGCGGAGAGGCGAGATCGCCCCGGTCCTCGACGTCGTGGCCGAGGTCGCTCAGCGTCTTAACAATGCCCGCGGTGCGCAGCATGGCGGGTCCCATCGCCGCGCCTGGCACGCCCGCCCCCACCTCGACCGGGGCGCCGAGAATGGTGATCGCGCGCGGAAGCGGCAGCTCCGCCTCCCCTGCTCGGGCGCCTTCTGCGCTTGCCTGCCGGCTCAAGATCTCCCCCTTCACGGGCCAAAGCGGCTCTGTCCTATCGGATTCGAGCGTCGGCCGGAAATCGCTTCAAACACACCATGAGCGGGCGCCGTCGCAAGTGACCGTTGCAGGCTCTAGCCGCCATTTTACCGGCGCACCCTCATGATTTCAGTGGGTTATGACCCCGTTTAGTTCCACGCCTGATTTTCTTCGATATATATACTATATTGCTTTGTTCAATTTGCCGACGTCGAACGCTTCACGGACGGATACGTATTCTTTGCGCTGTTTGTCGCACGCAAAAAACTTGACAAAAGCGTCAGCCTGGACCCATGGATGCCCGCCATGACGCCCGCGTGTCCCATTACCCGGATTTGCATCATTAGCCGCTAGCTCCCTGCTGGCTGGTTCGCGTCTCTTATTCCTTAAACCCATCGAGAAGCGATCATTCGGCTAAACCGGGCGACGCCTGTTCGTTCGCCCCAATGAGACGACGCCGACGAGAATTGCCGATGAAGCCGCCGCCCCGACCCCGAGACGAGACGCCCGCGGAGGCGACCGAAACGCGGCTGCGTCTTTACAACACCCTGACCCGCCAGAAGCAGCCCTTTGAGCCGATCGACGCGAACGCCGTGCGCCTCTATGTCTGCGGGCCTACCGTCTACGACTTCGCCCATATCGGCAACGCTCGGCCGGTCATCGTGTTCGACGTGCTGTTCCGGCTCCTGCGGCGCCTCTACGGCGCGGACCACGTGATCTACACGCGCAACATCACCGACGTCGACGACAAGATCAATGCGCGCGCCGAGCGCGACTTTCCCGCTCTCCCGCTCAACGAGGCGATCGCCAAAGTGACGGAAGCGACCGAGCGGCAATTTCGCCAAGACGTGAGCGCCCTAGGCGCGCTGGCGCCGACGCACGAACCGCGCGCCACGCAATACATCGACACGATGCGCGTCATGATCGAGCGGCTGATCGCGCGCGGCGTCGCCTATGTCGCCGAGGATCACGTGCTGTTCTCGCCGAATGCGATGGACGCGCTACCTGGAGCGCCGCGCTACGGGACGCTCGCCCATCGCTCGCTCGATGAGATGCTGGCCGGCGCGCGTGTCGAAGTCGCGCCTTACAAGCGCGACCCGATGGATTTCGTCCTGTGGAAGCCCTCAAAACCGAATGAGCCGGGCTGGCGAAGCCCCGCCGGCATCGGCGCGCCGGGGAGACCCGGCTGGCATATCGAGTGCTCGGCCATGTCGATGGCGACTTTGCTCGAACCCTTCGGCGGCGGCATGCGATGCGACGACCCGAGCCGCAACGTCTTCGACATCCACGGCGGCGGTATCGATCTCGTCTTCCCCCACCACGAGAACGAAATCGCGCAATCCTGCTGCGCCTTCGGCTCAAACCGCATGGCCAATGTCTGGATGCACAACGGCTTCCTGCAGGTGGAAGGCGAGAAGATGTCGAAGAGCCTCGGCAATTTCGTCACCATCCACGAATTGCTGCGCACCACGAAGTTCGGTGGCCGCAAATGGTCCGGCGAGGCGCTACGGCTTGCGATGTTGCGCACGCGCTACAGCCAGCCGATCGACTGGACGGTGAAAGCGCTCGAGGAGGCGGAGGCGACGCTTGACCGATGGTATGACGAAGTCGGCGACGTCGAAGCGAAGGGCGCGCCCGACCCGGAGGTCCTGAACGCCTTGAAGGACGACCTCAACACGCCGGACGCCATTGCGAAACTTCATAGGCTCGCGCATCCTGCAGTGCTCGGTGCGATGAAGCTAGACGAGGGATTCCTGGATATTGGCCACGCACCCGCACTGCTGAAGAGCAGCGCCAACCTTCTTGGCCTGCTGCAGCAAACACGATCAGAACGGCAGGCGGTCGCGCTCAGCGAGGCAAAGATCGACACGACCGAGATCAACGCGATCATCGCCGAACGCGTCCAGGCGCGCGCGACGCTGAACTGGGCCGAGTCCGACCGGTTGCGCGACCGTCTTGCCACGCTTGGTGTCGCGATCAAGGACAACAAGGATGGCGTCACGACCTGGGAACTCAAGCGATGAGCGCCGTCTCGCTTCGTCCCTTTCTCCCAGCGGACGCGCGACACTGCGCAGAAATCTTTCGCGCGAGCATCAATGAGCTCGCCGCGGATGACTACGACGAAGAGCAGCGCGAGGCCTGGGCGTCACGCGCCGATGACGAACAGGCTTTCGGCGCCCGGCTGACGGGCGCGCTCACCCTGCTCGCCATGATCGACGGCGCGGTCGCGGGTTTCGCCAGCCTCAAAGGCGCCGACCATGTCGACATGCTGTTCGTCGATCCCGAATTCGCTCGCCAGGGCGCGGGGAGCGCGCTGATCGAGGCGCTAACAAAGCTGGCGCAAGCGCGCGGGGCGAAGCGTTTGACCGTCGAGGCCAGCGATTCGGCGAGGGCCTTGTTCGAGCGCCAGGGCTTTAGCGCCGAGCGGCGCAATCTCGTGCGCGTCGGCGACCAATGGCTCGCCAACACCACCATGGCCAAGACCCTGGCCGGCGATCCGACGCCTCCAACGCGACATTGAGCCCCATGGCCAACGATCATCCCCTCGTCCTGAGGAGCGGCGCCAAGGGCGACGCATCTCGAAGGACGCTCCAGAGCGGCCATATGGCGCCCACTGGAACATGCTTCGAGACGCCAGGCCATAGGGCGTTCGGAAGAACGCCCGTCTCTCGCCGGGCTATGGCCTTGCTCCTTAGCATGAGGGAAGCAGCGCCGCGCCTCCCGCTTGAACAGTGACTCCCATGCCCAAAGAACGCCTCTATCTGTTCGACACGACGTTGCGCGACGGCGCGCTGACCACCGGCGTCGACTTCTCGCTCGATGACAAGCGCCGCATCGCGGCGATGCTCGATCGGCTCGGCGTCGACTATGTCGAGGGCGGCTATCCGGGCGCTAACCCGCTCGACACGGAATTCTTCAAAAAGAAACCCACCAATCGCGCCCGCTTCTGCGCCTTCGGCATGACCAAGCGTCCGGGCCGCTCGGCTGCAAACGATCCCGGCCTTGCGGGACTCCTCGCCGCCGACGCCGACGCGATCGTCTATGTCGCCAAGTCGTGGGACTATCACGTCCATGTGGCGCTCGGCTGCACGCTCGACGAGAACCTCGAGGCCATCGCCGACAGCGTGAAGGCCGCGATCGCCGCTGGGCGCGAGGCGATGGTCGATTGCGAACATTTCTTCGACGGCTACAAGGCCAACCCGAGCTATGCGCTTCGCTGCGCTCGCGCCGCGATCGAAGCCGGCGCGCGCTGGGCGGTGCTGTGCGACACCAACGGCGGAACGCTGCCGCATGAAGTCGAGCGCATCGTCGGGGAGGTTGCGCGCGTCATTCCTGGCGGAAAGCTCGGCATCCACGCGCACAACGACACCGGCAACGCGGTCGCCAATTCGCTCGCCGCTGTCCGCGCCGGCGTGCGGCAAGTGCAGGGCACGCTGAATGGTCTGGGCGAGCGCTGCGGCAACGCCAATCTGGTCAGCCTCATCCCCACTTTGGCTTTGAAGCCGGAGCTCGCGGAGCGTTTCGAGATCAGCGTGACGGCGGAGGCTTTGCGCGAAATCACGCACGTTTCGCGCGCCTTCGACGAAATGCTCAACCGCGCGCCGAACCGGCACGCGCCCTACGTTGGCGCGTCGGCCTTCGCCACCAAGGCCGGCATTCACGCTTCCGCCCTCGCCAAGGACCCTCGCACCTACGAGCACGTGCCGCCGGACAGCGTCGGCAACCAGCGCGCCGTGCTGATCTCGGATCAGGCCGGGCGCTCGAATCTTCTGTCCGAGCTCAACCGGCTGGGCGTCGAGGCCAAGCCCGACGACCCACGCCTTTCGCGCCTGCTCGACGAGGTCAAGGCGCGCGAGGCGCAGGGCTACGCTTACGAAGCGGCAGACGCCTCGTTCGAGCTTCTGGCGCGCGGCGTGCTCGGCGGCGTGCCAGAGTACTTCGCGGTCGACAGCTTTCATGTCGGCGTCGAGCGCAAAGTGGTGGCGCCCGGCATCACCTATTCGGCTTCACAGGCGGTGGTGAAGATCCGCATTGGCGAGGAACGGCTCATTTCCGCCGCTGAAGGCAATGGCCCGGTCAACGCGCTTGATCTCGCTTTGCGCAAGGACCTCGGCGTCTATCAGAAATATATCGAGAACCTCGAATTGCGCGACTACCGCGTGCGCGTCTTCCAGGGCGGCACGGATGCGGTGACGCGCGTGCTGATCGAGTTCGGCGACGGAAACGGCGACACATGGTCGACGGTCGGGGTGTCCGGCAACATTATCGATGCCTCGTTCCAGGCGCTGGTCGACGCCATCACCTATCGGCTGCTCAAGGTCGGCGTCGCGGCGCAGTAGTTTTGAGTGCAATGAGTGTCCCGATCAATTGAAACGTTTTATAAACCTCGATGGCTGCAAACTCGTGGGCGGCCTCGCAACTGGCTGTCCGCGGGAACAATACGGGAAAGCCAGCGTTTTCTGAAATGATGAAGACAAGGATTTCAACCGGAGGACTTTGATGCGAGTTGCTTCCTGGGCTTCGATAGCCGCCGTTTCAACGCTGCTTGCTGGATCGGCTGAGGCGATGCCGGCCCCGGCGTCTTACCATGCCAATTCTGGAATTATCCTGGCTGCCGGCGGGTGCGGGCCGGCCTTCTTCCGTAATGCCTTTGGCGCGTGCGTGCCGTACGGTGGAGGCGGGGGCGTGGTTGTAGCGCCCGGATTCTATGGCGGCGGCGGATATCACGGCGGCGGCGGCTGGCATGGCGGCTACTACCACGGCGGCGGCTACCACGGCGGCGGCTGGCACGGCGGGGGTTACCACGGCGGCGGCGCCCACTGGCATGGCGGCGGCGTGCATGGCGGCGGCGCGCACTTCCACGGGGGCGGCGGCCACCGCAGGTGATCCGTTGGTGGGCTTATCAAGTTGAGCCCGATTTTCGGGCTCAAGCTCCTGGATTCCCTATTTAGATCGTTGAAGCGGGCCCTCGCGATGGAGCCGCTGCGGCTGCCTAACGTTGCGTTAACGGCCTCGGCGGCACTTTGGTTCAGCGGGCGACGCATCGTCGCCTGACAAATACCGATATTCGCACATGGCGCACGGCGGTCTCCTGGTCCTGATCATTTTTGTCCTCCTGCTCTGCGCCTCGGGTTTGGGGATGTATCTGCACGACCAGCTGGGAGAGCGGCATCGAACAAGCGAGACGAAGGACCATGTCCGGTTGGTGGTCTCGATCCTCGTCACCTTCACGGCTTTGGTGCTGAGCCTCATGCTCTCGGAGGTGAAGGGCACGTTCGACAGGTTCGACGCCCGGCTGCGGTCTTTCGCAGGCGACATCTCGAATCTCGACATCCATCTACGGGAATACGGACCGGAGGCTGACCCGATCCGAGCCACGATAAGAAAGTACGTAGCTGCGGCGATCGCCGATAGCTGGCGCGACGAGCCAGCGCCGTCCGGTGATTTTCCGCGCTTCGACGGTCCGACGGCCGTCGAGCGACCGGCGCTCGGCGCCCTTCTCATTCAGGCCGACGCCGCAATTCACAGGCTGGACCCATCCGACCATTTTCATCAACGGCTCACAGATTCGCTGTCAACTCAGATCGACCAGGTGTTGCGCGCGCGGCGTCAGCTGCTTGAGACTTCGCACGACACGATCTCGTGGCCGCTCATGGTGGCAATGTGCGCGTGGTTGGCGGTCGTTTTCGGAGTTTTCGGCCTCCTCTCGCCGCGCAACGCGGTTGTGTTCATGTCGATTGTGGTCTGCGCGGTCTGCGTCGCCTCAGCCATCTTCCTGATCGACGATTTCGATTCTCCGATCGGCGGGCTCCTGAGCGCGCCAAGCGATTCCTTGCGCGCCACCCTCGATCGCCTCGACGCGCCCTGATGAGCTCAATAAGACTTTCGCGGTTCAGAGCGCTGTAGTGAAGTTGAGATCAACGCCCGCGGGTCCACTCATGCTTTGACACCGGTGCTCTGGCGCTGCGAAGGATGCAATCGCGCTCCCCAAGAACGCGGCAATGTTGCTTCAATCGACCAGTCGCCGACGCCGTGAAGCGCCAAGACGAGTAGGCCGCCCGCGATGGCGAGGTCCTTTTCGAAATGCAGGAGTTCGTCCCGCACGCCAAAATGCGTGTGAAACATAAACGCAGTCGCGAAGCAAAACAAAGCGAGCGCGGCTGCGCCGAGGCGGGTGAAGATCCCCAGCGCGATCGCGATTCCTGCAAAGACCTGCAGGACGATCGTCGCGACAAACGCAACGGTGGGCACGCCCATTTTGGACGTCGCGGAAGCCGCATCGTCGAAATTCAATATTAGAAAAACGCCTTCGTGAACGAAGATGAACGCGAGCAGCAGCCGAGCCGCCAGCAGCACCGCGTTGCGCAGGTTTCCCGCTAATTCAGAGTAAGTTGAAGTCATCGCAGATCCTCCAGAAAGGAAGGACGGGCGTGGTCGCGCCCGCCCTGGCATGGGTTAATTGGAAGCTGCTTTCTTATCCGCGATCGCCTTTTCGAGATCCGAGCGTTCGTCGCAGCCCGCGGGACAGAGCTTCGTCAGCACGGCAAGCTGCTCCTTCGCCTTGTCCATATGGCCGGTCTCGACGAAGAGCTCGCCAAGATACTCGCGAGCGGCTTTGTGGTCCGGCTGCAAGTCGAGCGCCTTCGTGTAGTAGGAAAGCGACGTCGTGGTGTCGCCCGTCTTGCGAAGGGTGAAGCCCAGGAGGTTGTAAACGTCGGCGTTCTGGTTGTCTTCGGCGAGGTCGCGGAGCTCGGCGAGCGCAGCCTTGTAGTCCTGCGCTTTGATCTTGGCGCGCACCGAAGTGAGATCGATGTCCCCGCTCGTTTCCATATTGTCGACGGCGTGCGCCGATTGGAGAACCAGCGGCTGCGCAAGAACAAGGCTGGCGACGATCGCCAGTCCACGAAAGTTGTTTCGATTGAACATGAGATTTCTCCGTTGAAGAATGCTGAGAATTGAGACGCTCAGGCTTGAACGACTGGGGTGAAAGCGTAGGCGGCGCCGTCGTGCACGAACGTGCCCGCGCCGGGGAACGGAAAATGAGCGCCGCAGATCTGCATCCGGTCGGCGATAACGCGGTCGATGATCCGATGGCGGGTCGTGACCGCCAGCGGTCCGTCTTGATCGTATGCGCCCTGCCAACCCGGGTGAGGCGCCAGGATTCCAGGCACGTACATCGTGTCGTTGGAAATCATGAGCTGGTGTTTGCCGGACGTGACGAGGAACACTGAATGGCCTGGCGTGTGGCCAAAAGAGTCGAGGATCCGCACGCCCGGCGCGACTTCGGCGCCGCTTTCGACCAGCTTCCAGTTCTTCCATTTGGGAAAGTTTGTGGCGATTCGCCGACCCGCGGCCTTGCGGCCTTCGGGCAGCTTGTCGACACGGCCGTCCTCCGTCCAGAACTTGTACTCGACAGCGTTCGTAACAAGTTCGGCGTTCGGGAACGTCAGCGCGTTGGTTCCCTTCTCCATCAGGCCCCAGACGTGGTCGGGATGGAAATGCGAGATGAGAACGGTGCTGATGTCGTCGTGATTGATGCCCGCCGCCTTCATATTGGCCGGCAGATTGGTGGCGTTCGATTGCCACTGGCCAACGCCAGAACCCGCATCCACCATGATCGTCTTGTCGCCGATCTTCAGGACGACGACGGTCAGCGGAATCGGCATGAAGTCCGTTGTCAGGCCAGCCTTCGCAAGGGCAGTCTTCGTTTCCTCGACAGAAACGCCCTTGATGAAGGCCGGGTCATGCGGCTTGCGCCAGATGCCATCGTAGACTGCGGTGACCTCGATCGAGCCGACCTTGTATTTGTAGTGCCCGACCGTCGGTTCGATAGGCATGGCGGCGAAGGCGGGACCGGCAAAGATCAGCGGCTTGCTGAGGCCAAGAGCGGCGGCCGCCGCGGCGGCCGAAGATAAAACGCTGCGCCGTGAAAGATTCAACATATTGGTCTCCTTGAAAACCATCGATGCGACGATTGGGAGGAGCGTCCTCCCTGCGCATACGACCGCTCCGACCGGCGCTTTATTCCCCGGCGCTCAAGATTTTTCGGGAACGGTGGACGCAGTCGGGCGAAGCACAAAAAAAGTCACGGGCCCGGGAATAAACCCGGGCTTCCTTGAGTCATCGTCCGTGACGGCGCTCGGCAGCCCGTTCCGAAAGACGGCGTCGTCCGGGCGCCCTATGCCGGTCAGGGAGAGAGCAATGGCATACGATCACGGCATCGGGCTCAATCGTCCGCAAGCCGTCAAACACACGCGGTGGGCCAGGACCACCGGGAAACGCGTCGAATGGTCGTATGAAGACTCCTCTGATGCGTTTCTCAGAAGGAGAGAGACATACGCCGCCGCCGTGGTCCTCTCAGTCGCAATTTCCGCGGCGCTTACAGGAACCGTATGGGCCGGCGGATTGATCGGCGACGCCGACCGTGAGGAGGCCTTTCATGAGACGCGCCAGCACAGCGACTCGCTCGACAAGAATGACGTCGAGCCGCGTCATCGCGGCGTGTTCGGGCGCAAGGCCACTTCGCTCCCGGATTGCGACTATTCCGACGCGCTCAAATCGGCCAATAGTGTGTGGAACGAGGAGATGCTCGACAAGTGGCTGACCGATCCTCAGACTGTCGCGCACGGCGCGGAAATGTTCTTTCACCTGGAGAACCCTCAAGACCGGGCCGATGTGATCGCCGACCTCGAGGAGCGCGCCGAGTAAGGCGCGCCCCCGCGGGACGCGCCCCTTGAGCAGTTCAATTGCCGAACAGCGCTTCCGCGAGATCGTGCCACCCCTGCTCGATGATGCTTACTCACTTGCCAAATGGCTGTCGCGGAACCCGACCGATGCCGAGGACATCGTGCAGGACGCCGCGCTGCGCGCGCTTCAGGCTCTCTCCAGCGTTTCGGTCGATCGGCCGAAACCCTGGTTTCTCGCGATCGTTCGCAACGCCGCCATGACCTTCATGGCTCGCAATCGGCGCAAGACCGTGGCTTACGTCGGCGACATGGCCGACCTCGAGACGCTCGATTTGCCCCAGGGCGACGATGCTGCGCCCAATCCCGAACAGGAGCTCATCGCCCTTCAGGACGGCGAGCGCTTGCGCCAGGCGATCGCGAGCCTTGCCTCGCCCTTTCTGGAAACGCTGGTGATGCGCGACATCAACGGCCTGTCTTACCGCGAGATCGCCGAAGCGACCGAGACGCCGGTCGGCACGGTCATGTCGCGGCTGGCGCGGGCGCGGGCCATGCTCGCCAGGACCTTGAGGTCCGAGCCATGACGAGGACCGAGGCATGACCGACCGCGACGTCGACGAGCGGCTGCTCCGACTGAACGCGGCTCTGGACGGCGAACTCGACGCCATGGGCTCGCTCGAGTTCGAGCGCGAGATGCGCGACGATGCGGCGCTCGCCGCCGAGTATCGGCGCCTGACAACGCTGCGTGACGCGGTCCGTCGTCACGTCCCGCGTGAAGCGGCCCCGCAAGCGCTTGCTGACCGCATCGCGGCGCTGACGGCTCCCCCGGCTCAGGCGACCGCAGCGCCGACCGCGACGGTCATCCCGTTTCGACGTCGCGCGTGGCTCGACAGCCGCGCGCTTGCGATGGCCGCGTCCTTCGCTGTGCTCGGCTTTGCTGTGGGCGTGGGACTGACTTCGCTGCACGCGCCCTCAGGCTCCGGCGATGTCGCGCAACATCTGGTTTCGGATTTTGCGCGCGCCGAAATCGCCGGCCAGCCGTTCGACGTCGCCTCCTCCGACCGGCACACGGTCAAGCCCTGGCTCGCCAACCGCACAACGGTCAGCGGAACCATCGTCGATCTCGCGCCGGAGGGCTTCCCGCTGGTGGGCGGACGTGTGACCATCGTTGACCGGGTACCGACGCCGACCCTCGTTTACCGCCACAACGAGCACGTCGTCGCGCTGACCGAGCTGCCGCTCGACGCCAAAGGCGTCCGCGGTGGGACAGGCGGGATGGAAACGATCGACGGCTACCATGTCGCGCGCTGGTCCGACGCGAACCTGACCTATGTCGCCGTGTCCGACATGGACGAGAAGGCGCTCGGCGAGTTCGTCGAAGCGTTCCGCCGTGGCGGCGCCTCCGCGACCGAGCCCGCCAAGCCTTGACGCGATCGTATCCAACGTAGAAGCCGAAGCGGTTGCGGCGCGTCAGCGCGGGCGAGTGGCCTTCGATCTCACGCACGTTCTAGGGCAGATTGCGCTTAGGTCGGCGCGGATTGTAGCCGCGCTCGCCGAGCGCGGCGGACGGTCAGCGACCGCGTCTACAGCCACGCGGCCCGATTCCCTTTGTTCCAGGCTCTAGCTCCAGAACGGCATTTTTTCCAAGACTCTGGAATAAAAGTTCGGGCTTCGAAATCTCCTTAGCAAGACGACGGCAACGGAAAAGCCAATCGTCGAAGACGGCAGGCGCAGACAGTCGGAGCTTCTGCGCATCGCGTTTCTGGACCACAGGAGATTACGATGAACGCTTCATTTCGGAGGCCGCTGGCGCTCGCATTCATTCTGGCCATCCCGCTGTGTGCAAGACCCGCGCTCGGTGCTTCCGGGCATGACGCAGCACATAAGCCCGCGCATCATCGCGTCGCTGATTTCGCTGCGGCTACGGCGCTTGCCAGCCCTGCGGCTCCCGTTCGACGCGCGCCAGAGACCGACGGTCTCAGCCGAAACGCCGAGGAGTGCAGCAGAGGGGGTTGCATCGACAACTGAGCGTCGACTCGGACGCGCCCGCAGACCCTGCCCGCGAGCAAGTGGGCGGGCCGAGGGGTCTTGAGACAATTCATACGGCGCCGTAGCCAAGACGCCGGAAGTGTAGGAAGGACATCCCCGACGACGGAAAGTGAGCTAAAGATCGACCCGCCGGGCGTTCGCTCGGGTTTTCATCCCCGCAGGCGGCGACTCGGATCATGCCCCACCCAATTATTCTCCATCATTTCGATCGCTCACCGTTCTCCGAGAAAATCCGCGTGGTCTTCGGCCACAAGGGGCTTTCGTGGAGAAGCGTTCGCATTCCGCAGATCATGCCGAAGCCCGATTTGATGCCGCTGACCGGCGGCTACCGCCGCACGCCGGTGATGCAGATCGGCGCGGACGTGTTCTGCGACACGGCAGTAATCATCCGCGAGCTCGAACGCCGCTATCCGTCTCCAACTCTGTTTCCACCAGGCGCGGCCGGTCTGCCCTGGGCGCTCGGCTCGTGGACCGACCGCGCATTCTTTCAAGCCGCCGTCAATCTCGTGTTCGGGACTCTCGGTCCGAAGGTCCCTCAAGCGTTTGTCGAAGATCGGAGCCAGTTGCGCGGGGCCAGGTTCGATCTCGATAAGATGCGGGCAGCGATTCCGCAGATGCGCGACCAGCTGCGCGCCCAGCTCGGTTGGATCGAAACGCAACTCAGCGACGGACGGACGTGGCTCTTCGGAGAGTTCAGCCTTGCCGATGTCAGCGCCTACATGAACGTCTGGTACGTGCGGTCGAACCTCACGGCGGAGGAGGATCGAGCCGTCGCTGGAGTCGACAAAGTCTTCGCCGTCCTCAGCCCTGTCGCGGCGTGGGAGACCCGCGTGCGAGCGGTCGGACACGGTCAACGCGAAGAAATGTCCGCCGACGAAGCTCTCGCCATCGCGGCAGAGGCCAGCCCGGAAACTGTGCCCGACAACGATCCGGACGATCCGAACGGGCGGAAGGTTGGCGACAAAGTGCGCGTCGCGCCCGATGACTACGGGAAGGTCGAGGTTGGCGGGGAGATCGTATCCCTTTCGGCGCAGCACATTGCAATACGCCGCGTGGACGAACGCGTCGGCGAAATCGTGGTCCATTTCCCGCGCGCGGGTTTTGTCATTCTCGACGGCTGAAGGCCTATCGGTCTTGCCGGGACGATCGGGCGCGGCTAAGGGCGCATGATGCGTCCCTCGGCTCTCGATCCCCTGTTCGCGCCTGCCGGCGCCTTGCCGGGGATCGGGCCAAAGAACGCGAAGCTCTTCGACCGGCTGCTCGACAAGCCGCAGGGCGCTCGGGTCCTCGACGTCCTCTTCCACCTGCCGCAGGCGACCGTCGACCGCCGCGCGCGCCCCAAGATCCGCGACGCAGTTCCGGGCACGATCGTCACCATCGAAGCCAGGGTGACCGAGCACCACGGGCCGCCCAACGCGCGCTCCCGGGCGCCGTTCAAGGTTCTGGTCGAGGACGACACCGGGGACGTCGAGCTGGTCTTTTTCCTCACGAACCACGATTGGGTGCGCTCCCGGCTGCCGGTCGGGGCCACGCGCTGGATTTCCGGCAAGCTCGAGCTATGGGACGGCCGCCGCCAGATGGTTCATCCCGACAAGGTGATGACTGCGGAGGAGCTTGATCGACTGCCCTCGGTCGAGTCGGTCTACGGACTGACCGATGGCCTCTATCAGCGCACAGTTTCGCGCGCCGCCGAGGGCGCGCTCAAGCGCCTGCCGCCGTTACCGGAATGGATCAGCGAGAAGACCTTAGGCGATCTGAAATTGCCGGGCTTCGCGCAGGCGCTCGGCGCGATGCACCGCCCGGGCGCGCCCGCGGACATCGACCCAGCCGGCCCAGCAGTGACGCGACTCGCCTATGACGAGCTTCTCGCC
>DATCEJ010000036.1:0-4726 GCA_036510135.1 Roseiarcus sp.
GCGCTCGAGCGCCGCCTTCAGATTGCGCTCGTGCCGCTCACGCTCGATCGCCATGCCCAGGATATTGGCGGCGCCCTGGAGGAACGCGAGATCATGCTCGACGAACTCATCCTCTGATCGGCTGTCGACCTCCAGCACGCCGAACGGCTGGCCATCGCCTTGCAGGATAACGTTCATGGCGCGATGAATGCCATGTCGGGCCAGAATCTCGGGCGTTCTGAACCGTTCCTCGTTTTGGAGATGATTGGAGATCACCGGCCTGCCGGTTTTCAGCGCGAATCCGGCGGGTGAAGCGAGATCCGCGCCGATGCTGACGACGCCGACAACGCCAGGCTCCCAACCGATGCCCGCTCTAACGAGAAGGCGGTTTTCAGCCGCAACGTATTCGAGCACCTTACAGAACTCAGTCCGAAGGCCTTCAGCAGTCAGCCGCGCCGTATCTTGAAGAAGCTGATCGAAGCCCGGTCCCTGCAGCGCGCCAACGCCGAGCTCGGCAAGGATTTCCTGCTGACGCACACGATGGTGAAGGGCGTTCAGAATGGGATCTGCCGCTTCGGTTGTGGATTTGGATTCGACGATGGGCGGACCCCGCCTATCGGAGGGCGGCATCGGATCGGCTATGCGGCAAGGTGCGCCTCCCGGAAGTTTGATTCCGTCTCAATCTATGTCGCCATATGCGACCGCGCCAGTCCGGTTGGCGACCGAGTCTGGAACGAATGACCGAGCACTTTGTTCATACTTTCGACAAAGGAGGCCGCAGTGGACTGGAACCGGGTTGAAGGCAATTGGAAGCAGATGAAAGGCGCCGTTAAGCAGCAGTGGGGAAAGCTGACCGACGACGACCTCACACAAATCAATGGCAGCCAAGAGAAGCTCGAAGGGATCATCCAGGAGCGATATGGAATCGCCAAGGATGAAACCCGCAAGCAGCTCGACTCTTGGTATGAGAATCAGACCTGGGAATAGGAGCCTCGACTAAGGCGCCCCCCGGCTGCAGCGGGCCCTTTCGTTCGGCACGGACTCGGCCTACGCTTCGAGCCGCGACCGAGGGACAGATAGGCGAATGGCGAGTCCTTCAGGCCGCCAGTCGCGAATGATTTCGCCGCCGAGCTGGTCGGACACTGCAATCCGCGACAGCACGTCGCCGAAGCCAAAGCCGCCAGCTGGCGCGACCGCTGGCGGACCGCCGCGTTCAGTCCAGTGGACCACAATCGAGTCGCCCTCTTCCGCAAAAACGACCTTCACCGATCCCTTGTCGCTAGAGAGAGCGCCGTATTTCACCGCGTTGGTCGCAAATTCGTGCAGCAACAGTGCGAGGCTGGTCACGGCCGAAGCGGACACGCCACGGTCAATTCCCGAGATTGCGATGCGCGGATGTTCGGGTTCGTCAAACGGCGCCACAATAGTGCGGATAAGCGACTGGAGCGTCGTCGGCTGGCGCCCGGCATCATCAAGGCCGTCCGGGAACGTAAGAGCGTGGGCTCGCGCCAAGGCGGAAAGGCGTGCACGGGTCGATTCCGCGAGCTCGCGCGGAGACTTCGCCAGGCGCGCGCTCAAACCCACAATGCTGCCAGAGATAGCAAATAGGTTCTTGACCCGATGGCTCATTTCTCTGAGGAGCAAGTGCTGACGATCACGAGCCTTTCTGAGCTCCGTAATATCGCGCGCGATTTTCGACGCGCCAACAATAGTGCCGCGCGAATTTCGGATCGGGGAGATGGTCAGCGAAATGTTGACCACGCTCCCGTCCTTGCGCTGCCGCACCGTCTCGAAATGCTCGATTCGCTCACCGCGGTGAATCTTCTCGAGGATCGCGGGCTCTTCGTCCAGACGGTCCGCCGGGATGATGATCGTTATCGGCTTGCCGACAGCCTCTTCGCTTTATAACCGAAAAGTCGCCCAGCACTGAAGTTCCAGCTGAGAATGACCCCGCTTAAGTCCTTCGACACAATCGCGTCTTCCGACGACTCGATAATGGCTTGGTAGTGATGCCCCGCAAGATCGTCGTGATCAGGCGGTCGAGGCGGCAGGCGCGGACCGCTTCGCCTCGGTTGGCGTATCTCCGAGCGTATGCTTGGGCGGCCGATCCGCACGTTTCAATACGATTTCCTCAGAGGCAACCAACCCCGGAGGAATATCAACCCCATTGTCGCTAACGCAAGCAGAAAGAAAGCAGCCCTCGGTCCCTCCGCTGCCGTCCGAATGCGCTCAGATCCGAGATCAACAGAAAGTGACTCGGGCGGTCATAGGCCCGACCCAGCTATTCCGCCGAACAATAGGCCCTATTCAGCCGCCGCGCGTCGAGCGCGAGGCCCCATCCTGGATCCGCTGACCGGTTCGCCAGGAGGTTCCCCTTCGATGCGCTTGCGTTGTTCAGCTTCTGACTCAAGCACGGTTTCGGCGGCGGTCCAATGACGTTCGGCGCCGCCTTCAGGACATCCCTCGTCGAGCCAGAGATAGTAAGCGATCTCGCGTATGCGTTCGCTGCGGTCAGTCGTTGGCGACGCAGGCTCGGGTTCGCTCGCGGTGTGGCGTTCAGCTGGCGTGTCGGCGGTCTGTTGGCTACTGCCTATTGAGGACATGGAAACCCTCCCTTCAAAGAAGTCGGCAGGTAAACGCGACTGGATTATGCCGAGTTCCAACGATACCAGCTAAATAAGGCGTTAGTTTAGGGATTGCTCCATCGCCGCGGTCAAAGGCGTCAGATTCTTTGCTCAGTCTTTGGCCGGCCCAGACTGATGACGAACGGCCGGCCGGCAATCGCGCCGCCGAGCGACGGCGTGATCCGGAACGGCAGGCACGCCTCGACCGCGCGTTCGACGCCGTCGACGAAGGCCTGCCGAGCCTCCTTATCGCCCTCGAGATGGGAGAAGGTGATCCGCGGCTTGCCGAAGATCGAGCCGTCCCGCTTCATCATCAGCATGATCGTCAGCCGCGAGCCCGCGGGGCCGGCCGACTTCCCAGCCAAGCACCCGCCGAGCTGGCGCTGAAGGTCGACGAGCGTGTTCGCCGGCACGGCATCCTCGGCGAGCGCGACATTGGCGGCGCAAGCGAACGTCGTGGCCAATGCGATGATCGCTCGGGCCTCCCTCATTGAACCTCACTCCGACATTCGCCTTCCACGAGGCATGTTCGATCTGAAACAGCGGAAGATCAATGCGCAGGGGTTGAAGTCGGGATAGTGTCATCGAGACTTGAAGAGCGGGAGCGCGGCGTGGCGGACCCAGTTGTGAAACGCCACGCTTATGCGGCCGAGATCATGCGTCTCGCCCACGTCCAGAACCCGCAGATCGAAGCGGCCTTCGCCGCCGTTCCGCGCGAGGATTTCGTTGGGTTCCCGCCGTGGCGGATCGGCTCCGGCGGCCTTTTTGGCCTGACCTCGTCCGACGACCCCGCTCGCCTCTATGAGGACGTCCTTGTGGCCATCGACGCTGAGCGCGGCATCAACAACGGCCAGCCGTCGCTGCACGCGCAGTCGATCGACGCGCTCCGCGTGAAGGAGGGCGAGACGGTCCTGCACATCGGAGCTGGCGCCGGCTATTACACCGCGATCCTCGCCACGCTCGCTGGGATGACCGGCAGGGTGATCGCCTATGAGATCGCGCCGGACATCGCCGCGCGCGCCGCCGCCAATCTCGCCCGCTACCCTTGGGTCGCGGTTCGCGCCCGTTCCGGCGTCGAGACCCTGCCTCCGGCGGACGCCATCTATGTCAGCGCCGCCGCCTCGCATCCCGTTCGCGCCTGGCTCGACGCGCTCAAACCCGGCGGACGGCTCGTCTTTCCTCTCCAGGCAGCGGCCTCAAGCGGGGCCATGGCTGTCGTGACGAGGCCCGAACGCGGCGAGGCGTGGCCGGCCCGCTTGCTGGCGCGCGTCGTGTTCATCCCCTGCGAAGGCGCGCAGGATTCGGAGATGGGCCGCAAGCTCGACCAGGCGTTCCGCCGCGGCGGTTCGAATACGGTTCGCTCGCTGCGCTTCGGGGGCGCGCCGAGCCAGACGGACTGGGTCCGGGGCGACGGTTGGGCGCTATCGACCGAGCCGGCGGAGTAGAATTGCGACGCAGCCAGGCCCGGACCTTGGAGAGATACAACCTAGGGGCGAGTTTCGTGCAAGACAATCCAAGCAAAACCAAGGAAAAACCCTTGCATTTCCTTGGATTCCTTTGGCCGATTCGGGGCTTTTCAGAGGGTTACAGGGAATCCAAATAAAAAAATCGGGTCGGCATTCGACTCGCCTTCCGGGTTGCGTTCGATCGCCTCGGATGCCACTTTTTCCCTTCTCCCCCAGCGGCCCCTCTCCTTGCCGAGTATTCGGTCAGGGAATATTTTTAACATATATTTCTGTTTTTGCCAAGAAAATTCGAAAGCCCGATCGCGACGACATGCAGATCGCGAGCCGGGCAAAACTGGGGGTGTTTCCGAGAGCCGCGCGGAATGGGCTTACGGAAACGTTCTGCCGCACGGGGATTGCGCGGCGCATCGAGGATGGCTCTAATGGCCATCTTCCCTCGCCAGTTCGATCAGCGGAAATCCCGTGGAGCAGCGCTTTACATTTGATGATCAAGTGGCAAGCGTCTACAGCAAGGCGCGACCTGACTATCCCGATGCGCTTGTCGATGACGTTGTCTCCCATGCGGATCTGAAGCTGAACGATCGGATTTTCGAAGTCGGCTGTGGAACGGGCCAAGCAACGAAAAGCTTTGCCAAGCGCGGCTTTCCGATCCTGGCG
>DATCEJ010000037.1:0-5312 GCA_036510135.1 Roseiarcus sp.
TCGTCGCGCAGGATGGCGACAAGATCGCGCGGACCGAGCGCGACGCGCTCGTGTGCGAGCAGGATCTGAAGCCGCTCGCGGGCGACCGGCGCGCTGCCGCGCGCTTTAAGGAATCCGAAGAGATTCATGCTGCCCTCCGGCTGAACAGGCGCGTGAAGAAGGTCTTCTTTTCATCGGGGATCGCAACCGGGGCCGTCGTTTCGCCGCCAAGACGTCGGGCCGCTTCGAGGTAGGCCAGTCGAGCTGGGCCGCCGGCGGCGTTGGTCGTCACGGGAGCCCCGATGTTCGAGGCCCGCAGGATCTCCCTGCTTTCCGGGATCACGCCCAGGAGCGGGATGGACAGAATCTCAAGCACGTCCTCGATGCTGAGCATCTCGCCTGAGTTCGACCGAGCGGGATCGAACCGGGTGAGCAGCAGGTGCTTCTCCATCGTCTCGCCGCGTTCGGCGCGCAGCGTCTTGGAATCGAGAAGACCGATAATGCGGTCGGAGTCGCGCACGGAGGAGACTTCCGGGTTCGCGACCACGATCGCCTGGTCGGCGTGCCGCATCGCCAGAAGCGCGCCGCGCTCGATGCCTGCCGGACTGTCGCAAAGCACGTAGTCAAAAGTCTCGCGCAATTCGCCGATCACGCGCTCGACGCCCTCGGTGGTCAGCGCGTCCTTGTCGCGCGTCTGAGAGGCCGCGAGCAGGTACAGAGTATCGATCCGCTTATCCCGGATCATTGCCTGCGAGAGCTTGGCGTCCCCCTGCGCGACGTTGATGAAATCAAAGACGACGCGGCGTTCCGCGCCCATCACGAGGTCGAGATTGCGAAGCCCGACGTCGAAATCGACGACACAAACGCGTCGCCCGCCCTGCGCGAGCGCGGCACCAAGCGACGCCGTCGAGGTGGTTTTGCCTACACCACCCTTTCCTGATGTAACGACAATCACCTTACTCATGCGCATTGTCCCCTTGAGAGCCCTTTAGCTTAGGATTCGGAGTTTGAGTTCGTCGCCGTCCAGCCGCGCCTCAAGAGCGCGGCCCTCCATTTCGGAGTTGTTTTCCGCGGTGACATAGGCGCCGCCGATGCAGAGCAGTTCGGCCCTTGCTTCGGTGCAGAAGATTCGTGCGGATCGTGAGCCCGAGATCCCGGCGATCACCCTGCCCTGCAGCGCGCCATAGATGTGTACAGACCCACCCGCGACGATCTCGGCGCCTGAGGCGACGCGGCCGATGATCGTCACGTCCCCCTGAGGATGCATGATCGTCTGGCCGGAGCGCACATTGCCATCGACGATCAGCGACTCGGTCCTTTCCGGCGCGGTTTGTGCGACAGCCGGCGGCTCCTCCTCTCGAGATATTGGCGCATCCTCTCGGAGCGTTGGCGGATCGATTGGCCGCCCGCCAGAAACGACCGGAGGCAGATGCGGCCCAACCAACCCGCGGTCAACGTTCTCGGCGCCCATGACCCTGATGTGGCGCCGCGCGAGGCCGCTTAAGAGGTCACGATATTCCTTAAGGGGAATATCGAGCGCCGCGAGGTCGAGAATGACCGGCCGGGCGATGAAGAAGGTTGGCGAGCGGGCGAGCCAGCCGTCGAGCGCGGTCAACCATTCGTCGAGCGGCTGAACCGGCTCAAGGACGTAGGCCAGAAGGGATTGAGCTCGAAACTTGAGAGTCTGAGCAGGGCCTACATGCGCGTTCATCGCACCAGTCCGTTGGCGTTTCGTTAACCACGTTTGCGTCGGAATGGTTTATGAATTGTTAAGAACGCGGACTGCCCATGCTGTTTCTCGGTGCAAATACGTCGGGCGCTTTTTCCGGTCTGGCGGGTCAGCTACGGAAGGCCGAACCGGGCGAGACGCGGAGCGTCGTGCTTGATCAACTTCGATCGCGACTTGTTGAACCGAACGGTCCGCCAGCCTTGCATTGACGGCGTTAACACGCGGCACTACGATCGAGTTGCATCCCAATACGCGGCCGACTTGAGCAACCCGACTTCTGGCTCCGGCAAGTGCAGGCTCGCTCAAGCACACAACTCAAGTGACTAACCCTAGGGAGTTTACGCCATGTCCGAGGATCAAAAGCTCGCGGACACCAATCCCGCGGACGCGAAGGTCTCGAAAGGGTCAGCAAACGATCTTGCCGGGCTCTCCATGGAAAGGCGAACGCTGCTTTTTGGCGCCGCCGCTGTTGCAGCAGGCACGCTCGCGAGCCAGGCATCCGCCGCACCTCAAGCGCCTGACCTGTCCGCCGCCTTGGCCAAATTCCGCGCCACGATTCCAAGCCATTTCGACCGCGAATACGTCAATAACGCCGTGGTCCCCTTCTTTCTCGGCAGCATCTTCGCCGGCGAGCGTCCGATCCTTCCGATGATCGATCTGCCCCTCACCAAACAGGACGCGATCCCCTGGGACTTTTGGGGGATGCTGTACGAAGACTGGAAGCCGACCCCTTCGGACGGGGTGACCGTTTTCCTCGAGGGGCTCGAGAATCGCGGCGATAACAACCTGCGCAAGCGCATTTATTTCGCCGGGGTCACGCCCGACCTCTATGCTCCGAAGTACCAGGCGAAGGTCGTCGACTTTCTCGACAAGCTTCTTGATCCGAAGTTCGCCGACAAACCGTTCATGCGCCACTACCTCGACTATTATTGGGACGTCTACTGGGACCTGCATCTTGGCGTTAAAGGCAATGCCGTGCCGCCCCAGGTTCGCGCGATCGGCGAGGCCTTCAATACGGTGCTCGCGTACCGCAATCCCCTGCAGGAGATCGTTTACGAAAACTACATGACCGTGCGCGCGCTGCGGCCGTTCCTGACGAAATGGATCGACGAAAGGCTCGACGACATCGCGACTGGCCGGATCGCCGATCCCGACAAGACAATCGCCTATTATTGGCTCAAGAACGCGGGCGACGGAAAATATTTTGACAAGAAGGACGTCGTCTTCGAATGCTTCCACAATTTCGTGGCGTTCAGCCAGTGGGGCAATTCCATCTTCGGCGTCATGAATCGTCTGAATGAAAATGGCGGCGACGCGACGGTGCGCGCGGCCTTCCAAAAGACGATGAGCGGCGACTTCGACAATGCGAATGGCGCCCCGTACACGCCGCTTGAGCTTCTGGTGATGGAGCTCTTCCGCACCATTTCGCCCAACGGCGGGAGCATTTCCGCGATCACGGACACAAGGGCGTCGTCCTTCTACGGTGGCTCGCCGTTCGCCCAGTTCGGCGTGCCTTACGAGCGGCACTCGTACATGAACACGCCCCACACCGATACGAGCTTCGACCCGCGGCTCTGGAACGACCCTGAGCAATTCGAGCCGGAACGCTATCTGAGCGTGCCCACCAGCGCCGACGTCGACGAGGCGAAGTGCAAGCAGATCGGCCTGCCGCGTTGTCCGTTCGACATCACGACCCTTGCCGTGAGCGACGGGCGCAAGACGGAGATCACCAACAGCGGCTTCGGCACCGTGTTCGCGGTGACGGACGGGAAGCCAGCGCCGGTCTGCGATTATGCCGGATTCGCGCCCTTCGGCTTCGGGTATCGGCGCTGCCCGGGCGAGCAAATGACGATCGACGTGTTCGCGGATTTCCTGCGCAAAGTGTCGCGCGATAAGATCGTCTTCCACAATCTCCATCAACCGAGACCCGGAAGGGTTCCTGTTGGGCCGGGCGCGGTGATCGACGACGACATCGCCTTCTCGCGGTCGGCGTAGGGTTCCAGCGTCGAAACCTGCGCACTCTCAGCGAGGGCGCAATGGCGGAAAGCGCGATGCGGGCGCAGGGCATGCGTGCGGCGAAGCGAATGAGGACGCTCGCATGCGTGGGCGTCGCGGCGGTCCTATGGACGGCTGAGACCGCGCACGCCGGCTCGGCGCGCGACTATCTCAACGCGCCGGTCGACACCTGGCTCCTCAATTATAACGCGGGCTACACGACCTCGCTCACGCCCGAGGACGGGGCGGATCTCGTTCCCGGCGTTCGCGCCAACGTGCTTGCTCAATCGGTCGTTCTCACCCGCATCATGGACTATTGGGGCCGGACCGGAAGCTTTTCGCTCGTTCTGCCTTATGCGCTCATCGACACCAGCGCCGGCCCATTTCGCGCCAGCACGAACGGCGTTTCCGATGTCGGCTTCCTCTGGCAGATGAACATTTTTGGCGGACCGGCGCTGACGCGCGAGCAGTTCCAATCCTTCGTGCCCCAGACGTTCTCGAGTTTTCATCTGCTGGTGACGACGCCGATTGGATTTTACCAGCCAAGCTCTCCGATCAACCCGAGCGCGAACCGCTGGATGATCTCGCCAACCGTCAATTTCAGCTATACGCCCGATCAAGGCTGGTCCTGGATCGAGACCTATGTCTCCGGGCGCATTTTCACCGACAATGGGAACTATCTCGTCAACGGCGCGCAAACGCTCACACAGAAGCCGCTGCTGCGACTCGAGGAGCACTTGAGCCGCAATGTCACCGATGCCCTGTGGCTTTCGGCGGACGCCTATTACAATCTCGGCGGAGAAACGAGCGTCGACGGCGTGGACCAGGAGAACATGGCGAACACGCTACGGATCGGCGCGGGAATGGGACTGCGCCTATGGCGCGGCGCCGACATGGGGCTGAACTACGAGCGCGTCGTCGCCAAGCCCGCAAGCGAGCCTTATTCACAAACCGTGCGACTGACTGTGAGGCAACTCTGGTAGGATCATCGGCGCTGTTTTGACCGCGGCAATGGCGTCTTGCGTCAGAGCAGTATGGCCAGACAGTTCGGTTCGCCCTAATTCATCGCCTTGAGAATCTGCGGCTTGACCTCGCTCTTCAGCGTCGCGGCGGTGATGGGACCGACGAGCTTGAAGACCAGCTTTCCATCGCCCTTGACGATGAACGTCTCGGGCACGCCGTAAACGCCCCAGTCGATGCCGGCGCGATTGTCCTGGTCGAGACCCACCTTGGCATAGGGGTCACCCTTGGCCCCTAGAAAGCGGCGAATGTTCTCAGCCGAGTCCTTTTGCGCGACGCCATAGATGGCGACGCCCTTGGCCTTGAGCTCGGGATCGCCGGCGAGCGCCATCAGATATTGGTGCTCGAAATGGCAGGGCTCGCACCAGGAGCCGAACACATTGACCACGCTGACATGGCCGGCACGCAGGTCGGCGTCGGTCAGGCCGGGCGCGCCGTCGAGACCGGGCAAATCGAGCGGCGGCGCCGTCTGCCCGATCAGGACCGAGGGGACGCTTGCCGGATCGCCTGCGCCCAGCCTCTGGAACAGGAGCCAGGCGAGCGCCATGAAGACGACGAGCGGCGCGTAGACGAGCCAGCGCCGCAGGGG
>DATCEJ010000038.1:0-2393 GCA_036510135.1 Roseiarcus sp.
CCACGCCGCCGCCGCTGGCGCAGGCGCGAGCGACGCCCAGTCGCTGCATCGGATCGAGCCGGCATCCGTTCGCGAAGAGGTGGAGGCGGCCGGTTTCGTGCTGGACGCGGAAAGCAGCGTGCTCGCGAACAAGGACGATCCGCACTCCGTCAAGGTGTTCGATCCCTCGATCAAGGGGGAGACCGATCGCTTCGCCTATCGGTTCGTGAGGCGCTGACGGTAATTCGCTCTCCTCTTCTTTTCCTCTGGCGAGCATAGCGAGTCGACTTGACACGCTCGGCAAGTTCTCAACGAATCTCGGCTGTGTGCGTCAAACGGACCTCGGCGAGGCAAGCTGTTGTTCTGCTTCGGGGTCGGAAGCTGTCATCCAATCGAAAACTCGAGACGCCCTTTTGATTGGAAATCAGTCCAACTTGTCGAGTTGTGACCCTTAGAGGCTTGGGCCGCGCGCCGAGGGGGCTGGCGCTGGCGGTTCGGGCCGATCGGGCGCCTCCGTCTCAGCGGCAGGCACGCCCTTGATCGCCGCTGCCATCGCGCTGGCATGGTTGACGAGGACGTCAGCGGCGCGTTTCAATTGCTGGTCGATCGTCTGGAGCAGCGCGATGAGGGCGTCGCGCTGCGGCTCAAAAGCCTGGCGCAGAAGGCCGGCCTGATAGGAGGCCTTTATCTCGGCACCGAGATCCGGCCGCCCGTCGGCGATCTTCTCAACCCGGTTGTGGTTGGATAGCCCAATCTCGACAGCCCGATCGTGTTGTCCGCGCGCTTTGCCGGAGATGTCCAGCGCGAGCGCCTTATAAGGCTTTTCCGACGCGTTCTTGGCGACCTCTTTCCAAAGATCGTCCTCGGTGATCGGCGTGATGTCGCCGAGCGCCCGGGACCGCTGAACGGCGGCGTGGACGGCCGCCTTTGAGATGAGGGTATGCGTCCGGCCGGTGGCGCGGCTCTCGGCAGTATAGGTTTTGAAGGCCGAAGTCGCCCCGGTCCCCTGCGGTAGCGCGTTGATGTGTTCGCCCTTGGTGCTCATGCCCTGCGCGGCGTCGATTGTGAAGGCGTGGCCGAACCCCAGGAGGAGCCTTCCGGTCTTCGGGTCCGAGAGTCGCTTCCAGTCGATCTCGGCCGTCTGACCGCGCGCGTTGCGCAGAACGAGGCCGGCGGCCGTCTTTCGGACCACTTCGACGATGTCGCCGTTGTTGCCGATCGTGGCGCGCTTGCCGTCGATCTCGGCGACGGTTTTCCGGTACATCCGCAGCCGATCTCCGGTCGCGATGGGTAGGTCAAAGAATTCTCGCTTCTCGGACCGATAGACGACCGCCTTGTAGGTCGCCTCGTCCGTCCCGATCTCGCCGCGAGTTTTCAGGCGCTCGCGGATCGCCCGGCTGATGTCGGCCGCCTCGGCGTTGGTGAGCGTAGTGATCGTCACCCCGTAGCTCGGGTCTTGGGATTTGAGCGCGTCGTGGCGTTCGATGTAGAGGTCGGCGATCTGCCGCACCACCTGGTCGGTGTCGCCCTCGATGAATCTCGCCGTTCCGTCCTCGCGCTTCATTACGAGGGCTGTTTCCGCTTTGCCGTCACGGAAGAGGGCGGCTATTTTGCGGTCGCGGTCGTTTTTCTGGCGCACAGCGGTCAGCACCTCAGGCATGGCGGCCTTCGGCAGAACGCGTTTCAGGAGCGCGATCGTGTCGCCCGCCTCGATCGACTGCACTTGTTCTCGGTCGCCAAGCATCTTGATGGTCATGCCGGTTTTGGCCTGCAGCTCGAGGAGCTTCAGCATCGGGCGAGGACCGATCTGGCTAATCTCGTCGACGACAAGGACGGTGTTCTCGTCCGCCGAAAACTCTCCCGTGTCGATTGCGTTGAGGAGCGGCTGGAGCGCGATCGTCTCGTCGGCGCCGGCCTCCCGGAGAGCGTCGGCCTGCCGCCAGGCTGTCGACATGCCAATTACCGTCCGGCCATCGTCGCGCCAGGCGTCGACCAGCGGCTTCAGAAGCGTCGTTTTTCCCGAACCGGCTACGCCGGTCAGGAGCGACAGTTTTCCGCCCGCGCCCAGCGCATGGATGGCGGCGAGCTGCTCTTTCGAGAACCGTACGCCCGCGTCGTCGGCTTCGACCCGTCCGATCGCCGCACGGATCGCCGCGTCGGAGAGATCGGCCGAGCGGTCGCGGGCGGCTGCGCGCGACATTTCGGCGACGCTGTGCTCGATCCGGAGTTGCTCTGTGTGACTGATCCGCTCCTTGCCTTCATGCAGGCCGAAGATGAGCGCGGCCGCCTTGCCGTCGTGGACGAAGCCGCGCGTCTCGATGACGCTTACGACCGCGTCAACGTCGTCCCGTCCGCCCGCGGCTTCTGCCTCGATCAGGCCGCGCGCCGAATGAACGCGCAGGCGCTCAGCGTCG
>DATCEJ010000039.1:0-2481 GCA_036510135.1 Roseiarcus sp.
CGTCCGCCACGATCAAACGATAGAGCGCCAGCCCATCCGGCTCGATCAGCGCCGAGGTGAAGGCGCTGAGCTCGTCCGCGAGTCTCATCGCGATGGGTTTATCCGTGTCGGCCGTGGGCGCGTTCTCGAGGCCCTCGCGCATGGATTCGCACGTGGCGGTGACCAGCCCCTCGAACAACGCTTCCTTGCTGGGGAAGTGCCGATAGAGGGTCATTTTGGCGATGCCCCCTTCGGCCGCGACCCGGTCGAGCGTCGTCCCGCCTAGCCCGTCCCTGAGCATGATCGGCCGGGCGGCCCGCAGGATTGCAGCGCGCGTTTCGCCCATGCGCAACCGGCGCGGATCGTCCGCTCGCCATTTCCTCGAACTTTGGGCTTGCATGCGATACGATTCCGTCTTATATCAATGAGACGATACGATTGTGTATCGCCTTATAGCCTCAGAGGTCCGTCATGCGCAACCCCGTCGATCTGGCCCATTTGTTCCCCGACATATTTCAGCAGATGGGCGCCATTCCGATGCAACGCGGAGAGCCGCGATGAACGCCGCCCTCGTTCTGAACATCATCGCGGCTCTGGCGTTCGCCAGCGCGGGGTTCGTCAACCTCTTCAATGTTGGCGACACGGAAGCCAACTTCCAACGCTGGGGCTATCCCAAAGGCTGGCGCTTCTTGACCGCGGGTCTGGAGCTCGCGGGCGCCGCGGCCCTGTTGCTTCCATCCACGCATCGCATCGCGCTTGTTGGACTGGCGCTCGTGATTCTCGCCGCGCTTGCGACCCTTTTCAGAGCCCGCGAGGGCGCCGGACATGTCGTGCCAGCGATCGTCTTCTTCTGCCTGATCCTGGCGAATGCGGCTCTTTCAATGACCGGGATCTAGTCGAACCCGTAGAGCGCCACGGGATTGTCGACCAGGATGCGATTGCGGATCGCTTCGTCCGGCGCCCAATCGGGCAGGAGGTCGAACAGGATGGCGTCGTCCGGCTTGGAATCGGCCTTTTCAGTCGGGTGGGGCCAGTCGCTCGCCCAGACCAACCGCTCCGGCGCGGCCTTCACATACCCCCGCGCGACCTTGCTGACGTCGGCGTAAGCCGGCGCCCCGGTCCTGGTGTCCTGATAGGCGCCGGAGAGTTTGACCCAGGTCCGGCCGTGATCGAGCATTTTCAGCACCAACGCAAAGCTTGGGTGATCGATTCCTGCCGGCTGAGGAATGCGCGCCAGGTGGTCGAACACGATCGGGGTCGGCAGGCGCTGAAGAAGGTCTGCATTCTCGACGATGGCCTCGCCAAGCATGTGGATCTGGACGTGCCAGCCGAGATCGTTGACGCGCTTCGACAACGGCTCGAGCATGTCGACCGTCGTCGCGCCGGACTGGACGAGATTGAAGCGAATGCCGCGAATGCCGAGGTCGTGCAGCCGCTTGAGCTCGGAATCGGTTACGCTCGTATCGACCACCGCCACGCCGCGCGCGCTCGGCCCAAGCTTGGCCATTGCGTCAAGAGTGCAGGAATTATCGGTTCCGTAAGTGGACGGGTTGACAATGATGGTGCGCGTTGTGCCGATCCGCTTTTGGTGTAGGCGATGGGCGTCGGCGGTCGCGTCGGGCGGCAGTAATTTCGCAATCGGGGCGACAGGAAAGCGGGCGTTGTAGACATGCGTGTGGCAGTCGCAGGCGTTTGGCGGCGCCTTGAGTTTCGGCGGCGCTGTTCCAGACGACCATGGCACGACGTGCCGCGCCTCTGCTGCCGCGATCCCGCCCCCCGCCATGACCGTTGCTCCCGTGATCGCAGATGTGTGGCTGTCAGAGTAGGCGAGTCCGGGAGCGCTTCAAAGTCATTGACCCAGTCGCGAGGAGGCCGGCGCTACGATCCCGGCAATGTCCGCGCGGAGGACCGGCAAGAGTTCGGTTTCAAACCAAGGGTTGCGCTTGAGCCAGGCGTTGTTGCGCCAGGAGGGATGGGGCATGGGCACGAGACGCGGATGGCCGGTTGGCTGATAGATGTCGCGCCAGCGAGCGACTGTCTCGCTTAAGGATTTGCCGATCGCCTTCGGTCCAAGATGCCATTTCTGGGCGTACTGCCCGACCAGCAGAATGAGCTCCAGATTGGGGAGAGCCGCAAACATTGGCTTGCGCCACAGTTCGGCGCATTCGCGGCGTGGAGGCAGGTCGCCGCCCTTGGCGTCGAGGCCCGGGAAGCAGAAGCCCATGGCCACGACGGCGACGATCCGGGAATCGTAGAAAATGTCCTCCCCGAGCCCCAGCCAGCCGCGCAGGCGGACGCCCGACGGGTCGGTATAGGGACGGCCCGAGGCATGGACCCGAACCCCCGGCGCCTGTCCGGCGATGCAAATGCGCGCGGAAGGGGACACTTGAAAGACCGGTCTTGGTTCGTGCGAGAGGGCGGCGCCATATCGGGGCGCGTCCCGGCAGACGCGGCATGCCCGGATGTCTTCGGTCAGCGCCGCGAGCGAAGCGCGGGGAAGGT
>DATCEJ010000040.1:0-6915 GCA_036510135.1 Roseiarcus sp.
GGCTATTATGCCGCTGGCGCGTTCGGAATCCGGATCGAGAATCTGCTGGTGGTGGAGGAGCGGGCGATCGCTGGCGGCGAGCGGCCGATGCTCGGATTCGAGACGCTAACGCTTGCGCCGATCGACCTCAGCCTTGTCGAACCGAAGCTGCTCGACGCCGACGAGATCGCCTGGCTCGACGACTATCACGCGCGGGTGCGCAAGGTCTTGTCGCCTAGGGTGGACGCCCCAACCCGGGCCTGGCTCGCGAGGGCGACGAAGCGTCTCGCCGCAGCCAAGCGTACTTCTTCCTGAGCGGCCCGCTGGCGGGTGAACTTGTCAGCTTGTCGCCGTAGAAAGCCGGCTCGTGGATTAGCGAGTCGGTTTTGAACGATTTCAACAGTTTGCGGCGCGATTAGCGAGTCACTTTCCCCTCGTTGAGGCCGAAACCCTGGCGCGCCGCCTATCCTGACTGCCAGCTAGTCTGGCTGGAAGTTCTGAAAAACAATACCACGCGCCAGCCAGTTAAGCAATGCTTTGTTGATTTTTCTCACTGCGCCCGCCTCGACGGGGGCACTAGCTACTCACCACGAGGTTCGCGTGGAGCGCGAGCAGGCTCAGGCAAATAACAAACGCTGCCAAAGAACCGAAAAATGCCCAGGAAAACCTAACCCATCTCGCACGCCACTCTAGCCCATTGGCGGACAGCTGATCCGGGTACAAAATCGCATTGTATTTTTTCAGCTCAACCAGCCAGTGCCGAGGAGCAGTGGGAAGCCGATTGCGCGCGGCCGCAATGGCGCAGACGGCAATCGCGATCATGCTCGTTACCATCGTGAGCCAATCGATAAGCGCAGCGAGGAACAGCACCCCGCGTATCATCTCGACCTCTCTCGATACAATCCGATTGGGCGCCCACCTCACCCGCTCGCAGGGTCGCCGCGTAGCTCGCGCAGATGCGTGACTAGCCCAGCCGTCGACGAGTCCAAGTCTGAAATGGCTGCAGCCGCGTCGCTGACGATCGGCGCGAGGCTCGAGGCCAGCTCCTTGCCCAATTCGACGCCCCACTGGTCGAACGAGTTGATGTTCCAAACCGCGCCTTCCGTGAACACCTTGTGCTCGTAGAGGGCGATGAGTCGCCCGAGCGTGCGCGGATCGAGATGGCGATAGAGAAACGTGCTCGTCGGCCGGCTGCCGGAAAAGCTTTTGTGAGGCGCAAGCCGCGCCGCGTCCGCCTCGCTCGCGCCCTGCTTGCGGGTCAGCGCCTCGGCCTCCGCCGGTGTGCGCCCGCGCATCAGGGCCTGTCCCTGCGCGAAGCAATTGGCGACCAGGAGATCGTGATGATGCGCGTCGGCTTCGGTCGGCGTCGCCGCGATGAGGAGATCGAGGGGAATGATCTCCGTTCCCTGGTGGATGAGCTGAAAGAACGCGTGTTGGCCGTTGGTGCCGGGTTCGCCCCACACCACCGGGCCCGTCGCCGTATTGGCCGGCGTGCCGTCGAGCTGGACATGCTTGCCGTTGCTCTCCATCTGCAATTGCTGGAGATAGGCCGGAAAACGCCCGAGCCGCTGGTCATAGGGGATCACGGCGTGGGTCGCGTGACCGAGGACGTTTCGGTTCCAGACGCTGAGCAGCCCCATCAGGATCGGGATGTTCCGCTCGATCGGCGCTTCGCGGAAGTGCTGGTCGATCTCGTAGGCGCCGCGAAGAAATTCATTGAAGCGGTCAGGCCCGATCGCGATCGCCAGCGGCAAGCCGATGCTGGACCAGACCGAGTAACGGCCGCCAACCCAATCCCAGAAGCCGAACACCCGCGTCGACTGGATGCCGAACTCAGCCACCTTGTCGAGCTGCGTCGAGACGGCGGCGAAATGGTCTCCGACCGCCGCTTCGCCCACGCCCTGAGCGATCCAGGCGCGGGCCGTCGCCGCGTTGGTCATGGTCTCCTGAGTGGTGAAGGTCTTCGATGAGATGATGAACAGGGTCCGCGACGGGTCGAGCCCACGCAACGTGTCGCCGATGTCCGCGCCATCGACGTTGGAGACGAAGTGGCTGCGCAATTGCGGCGGCGCGAAGGGCGCCAAAGCGCGCGTGGCCATTGCCGGGCCGAGATCGGACCCACCGATGCCGATATTGATCACGTCGGTCATCGGCTGGCCGAGCGCGCCGCGCACCCGTCCCTCGCGCACGTCGGCGGCGAAGCTCAGCATCTTTTCGCGCACGCCGATGACCTCGGGCATCACGTCCTTGCCGTCGACGAGAACCGGCTTGCCATCAAAATTGCGCAAGGCGGTGTGAAGGACGGCGCGCTTCTCGGTTGTGTTGATCTTCTCGCCGGCGAACATCGCCTCGCGCTTGGCTTCGACCTTGCAAACCTTGGCGAGCTCGATGAGCGCGGCCAGAATGGGGGCGTCGATGCGCTGCTTCGAGAAATCGAACAGGAGATCGTCGAGGGTGACGCTGAATTGCTTGAACCGGGCCGGGTCGTCGGCGAACTCCGCTCTCGCCGCCCGCGCGAGCACGCCCTCGCGCAAGCCGGTCAGTTTCGCCAATGCCGCTAGAGTAGCCTCAGTCGCCATAGCCCTTTTCCTCATCCACGCTTGCCGTTAAGCAGGACGCCGCCGCGCCCGGACCCCTTCATATGCCGCCCCTCCTACAATTGCGAGACACTGGACTGACCCTCGGCGGCGCGCCGCTCCTGGACGGGGCGGAGCTGTCGATTTCCGCGGGCGACCGGATCGCCGTCGTCGGGCGCAATGGATCGGGCAAATCGACCCTGTTTCGCATCGCTGGCGGCCAAATGATTGCTGACCGGGGAAGCCGCTTCGTCCAGCCTTCCGCGCGCCTCGCCTATCTGCCGCAGGAGCCCGACATGTCCGGCTTCGCCACCACGCTCGATTATATCCTTGCGGGCTTGAGCGACTTCGACAACCCGTATGCCGCTAGGGCCATGATGGAAGAACTCGGGGTCGACCCCGAGGCAGATCCGGCCCGCCTTTCGGGCGGCGAAGCGCGCCGGGCGGCTTTGGTCAGGATTTTGAGCCCGGAGCCCGAAATCCTACTGCTCGATGAGCCGACCAATCATCTCGATCTGGTCGCGATCGAATGGCTGGAGGCGCACCTTGCGAATAGCCGTTCGGCGCTGGCGCTGATCAGCCACGACAAAAGGCTGCTCGCCGACCTGACCCGCGCCACGATCTGGCTCGATCGGGGCCGCACCCGCCGTCTCGATCAGGGTTTTGGGGCGTTCGAAGCCTGGCGCGACGTGAAGCTCGAGGAGGAGGAACTCGAGCGCCACAAGCTCGACCGCAGAATCGTCAACGAAGAGCATTGGATGCGCTACGGGGTGACGGCGCGCCGCAAGCGCAACATGCGGCGTGTCGGGGAGCTCGCCGATCTCCGAAGCGAGCGCCGCGAAGCGCTACGGTCGGTCGGCGTCGCCGCCATGATCGCGCAAGACGCCAAAGCGTCGGGCGCGTTGGTGATCGACGCACAGCGGATCAGCAAATCTTATGGCGATCGCGGAATCGTGCGCGACTTTTCGATGCGGGTCATGCGCCGCGACAGAATCGGGGTCGTCGGCGCCAACGGGGCTGGCAAAACCACGCTCATCAACCTTTTGACCGGCGCGCTCGAGCCAGACTCAGGCTCGGTGCGTCTCGGCGCGAATGTCACGATGGCGACTCTCGATCAGCAGCGCGCTTCGCTCGAGCCGACGACGACCCTTGTGGATGCGCTGACCGGCGGCGGCAGCGATTACGTGACGATCAACGGCGAGCGCCGCCATGTCATGGGCTACATGCGCGACTTCCTGTTTCCCCCCGAGCAGGCCCGAACGCCGCTCGGCAAATTGTCCGGCGGAGAGCGGGGGCGGCTGATGCTCGCCATAGCGCTCGCGAAGCCGTCCAACCTGATCGTTCTCGACGAGCCGACCAACGATCTCGACATCGAGACGCTCGATCTCCTGCAGGAGCTGCTCGGCGACTATTCAGGCACGATCCTGATCGTCAGCCACGATCGCGATTTTCTCGACCGTGTGGCGACGTCGGTCATTGTCGGCGACGGGGATGGGCGCTGGGTAGAATATGCCGGCGGCTATTCCGATATGGTCGCGCAGCGGGGCTATGGGCTGGCCGGTCCGCTCGCCGCGCCGGTTCAGACGTCAGAGAAGGCAGAGAGACAGCCGGCCGAACGGGCTGCGCCGAAGCGCAAGCTTAAATTCAACGAGAAGCGGGCGCTGGAAACCCTGCCGGGACGGATTGAGAAGCTTCGCGCCGATCTTGGCGCGCTTGAGCGCAAGCTCGCCGACGCTGACTTTCCGGCCCGTCACCCTGCTGCGTTCACGTCCGCGACCAAGGCTTATGCCGAATTGCGCGACGCGCTAAGCGGGGCCGAGGACGAGTGGCTGGGACTGGAGATGCTCCGCGAGGAGCTTGAGCAGCAGTAGAGGGCTTCAGTTCGAGAACTGTCGGTCTTCCAACCGCTCGAGAAGTTCGATCGCATCTCGCGTCGAGAGGATCACGGCGCGAGATTGGGTGATCGAATCCTCGATTTCGACGACCAGGCGACGGAGGAGCGTGAGAGGCTGTTGGTCCTCTACCGGCCATGCGTGAAAACGGGGATGAGAACTCGCTGAACGAGGGTTGACCATGCTTTGCGACCCCAGAAGACGGCTGGAGAACTCGACAGGCGAAGAATGGTTCCATGTCGCCATCATTGACGCTCGGCATGGTTAACGCATGGTTGATCCGGGTAGAAGAGCTCTTCCGTCCGGGTTGAGCAGGTGGGGCGCTGCTGTTCGAGCGGATGACGCGGACGCGAAGATGATCTCGGTTCTTCACGATTGGGATCATCCGAATACAACGGCGCCCAGCTCACCGCCTCGCGCCTCGCGGCCGCGAAGCGAGCGCCCAAAGCGCGCGGGTGGCCAGAACCTCGGCGAGTCGTGTTTCGGTCCGAACGCGGGCGCTGGCCTGCCGAACAGCGGGCAGGCGCTCGGCGATCGAGCCCGTGGTCCAGCGTTCTGCCTGTTTCGCCAGCGCGCGCCGCGCTGACATCGGCAATTTCACGAACAAAGCCTGGCATGCGGCCTCGAACGGTCGGCCCTGATCCATCTCAAGCCTGAGCCGGTGCAGAAGCGTCAGCCGCGCGACAAGGCGGATCATCAGATAGTCCGCGTCGCCCCCGTCGTGAAAGAAGCGAGCGACCGCCGTCTCGACCGCGGGCAGATCGCCGAGCAACGCCTGGTCGATGACGTCATCGAGGTTGGACGGGGCGGCGTCCGCGACGATCGCCTCCACGTCCTCGGCGGTGATCTGCGACTGGCCCTGCGCATAGAGCATGAGCTTCGTGATCTCGCCGCGCGTCGTTCGGCGGTCGGCGCCGACCATGTGGACGAGGGCCGCGCGCGCGTCCGGCGCGATCGCCAGCCCCGCGGCGCGGGCTTCGGCATTGATGAGGGATTCGAGGCTGCTCGAATCGTCGGGATAGCACTCGATCGATGCGCGCGCGGCCGAACTTTCGAACGCGGCCCTTAAACCCGTTCCCTTCTTGAGTTGCCCGGCCTTGATGACAATCGTGCAGCCCGGCGGCGGGCGGGTGAACAGAGGCTCGAGCGCCGGCAGGAGGTCACGTCCCTGCGCGTCGATCCAGATCGCCCGGTCACCCCCGAACATCGAGATTGCATAGGCTTCATCGGCAAGGATTCCCGGATCGCGCGCGACCGCATCGCCCTCGAGGCGCACAAGGCGCATCGGGTCCGAATCGTCGCCGATGCGGCTGCGAATGATGGCCTTCACCCGTTCGTGCGCGAGGCCCTCGTCGAGCCCGTGAACCAGGTAGAAGCGAATCTCCCTCGGCAATCGCTGGATGAAGCCGTCAGCGGCGGCGCTGCTCACGATGCTCACGGCCTCGCCCTCAACCGCGACGCCCGGATGCTTGGGAAAGCGGGCATCCAATAAGGCTTTGCCGAGACTCTAGATTCCCCCGTGCGCGGGAATGACAACACGGCCGGCTGTAGTCCCATCTGAAAGCGCGTTGCTCCGGCCGCCAATGTCGGCCGCGCCGTATTGCACCCAAGTCAGGCTTTCGCATACCGGGGAAATCGTCTAGCACACGACCTCGCTTCCCCCTGACATAACGTGATGGACCATGGCGACTTTCAAGCTCCTGCTCTTTCCTGGCGATGGCATCGGCCCCGAGGTTATGGCCGAACTCGAGAAGATTATCGATCATTTCAGTGGGGATGGCGTCGCCAAATTCGAGATCGAGAAAGGCTTGGTCGGCGGCGGCGCCTACGACACGCATGGAAAGGCGATCAGCGACTCGGACATGGATCTCGCGCAAGCGGCCGACGCGATTTTCCTGGCGGCCGTCGGCGGTCCGAAATGGGACGGCGTTCCCTATGATGTCCGCCCGGAAGCGGGCCTGCTGCGCCTGCGCAAGGAGCTTAGCCTTTACGCCAACTTGCGGCCGGCGATCTGCTACCCGGCGCTTGCTTCGGCTTCCTCGCTCAAGCCCGAGATTGTCGAAGGCCTCGACATCATGATCGTGCGCGAGCTCACCGGCGGCGTTTACTTCGGCGAGCCGAAGCAAATCACGGATCTTGGCAACGGCCAGCGGCGCGCGATCGACACTCAGGTCTACGACACCTACGAAATCGAGCGGATCGGGCGGACGGCTTTCGAGCTCGCGCGCAATCGCGGCAACAGGGTCACCTCCGCCGAAAAGCGCAATGTGATGAAGTCCGGCGTGCTGTGGAACGAGGTGATGACCGCGCTGCACAAGCGTGAGTTTTCGGACGTCAAGCTCGAGCATCAGCTCGCCGACGCGCTTGGAATGCAGCTTGTCCGCTGGCCGAAGCAATTCGACGTCATCGTCACCGACAATCTGTTCGGCGACATGCTGTCCGATGTCGCGGCCATGTTGACCGGCTCG
>DATCEJ010000041.1:0-7196 GCA_036510135.1 Roseiarcus sp.
ATTGCTCGCGCGACTGAATGGCCTCATCAAGGAATGCGCGCGCACGCCGTTCTCCGGGACCGGCAAGCCTGAACCGCTGCGCGGGCCTCTGTCCGGCTGGTGGTCTCGACGGCTGACGCAAGAGCACCGCCTTGTTTACAAGCCATCGGATAATGGGCTTCTGATTGCGCAATGCCGATATCACTACTGATTGAAGGGGACACCAATCGATTACGAACATCGACGCCCGCGGGCTTCGCTCCTCAAAGAACGCGAAGCACAACTCTCGGCGCTTCAGGTTGCGCTCATCGACCGCGAGCGAGCGGCGAGCCCGAACCGTTCGACTTTGACGGCTTTATCGAGGACAAGCGAGCGAGCGCGCCATGTGAGGTTGGCTGCGATCGAGTGGTCGCGGCGACGCGTTAGGGCGCGCAGTCAAGTGTCCTTTCTGCCAAGGGTATGCGAGAGCAGTCCTTTCCCGCGTAAGGCGAGCCTTAAGCCGCCTGAGGTTCCTTGATCGTGGATGCGGGTCCCGCAGTTCCGGTCCCAATCAGATCAATCGTCGCTGTGCCAGTCGCGCCGGCATACCGGAATTTATACTTCATAAGGAGTCCGGCTTTTGTCGTGACCTCGACGTAACAGGCTCCCGGTTCGTCGGGGAATTCCCCGCCAAGTTCAACGCGCTCCGCCGTCATCCCAGCGTTATTCTTGTTAAATAAGTCGGGGACAATAATCTGCGCTGCGCCCATCGTGTAACAGTGCATCTCGGCGGCGATGGCGGGGCAGACCGGAGGCAATTAGCCCGGCCGCAGCGAGCATCTTTGGTTCTCCCATTTCAGTTCTCATACCACTTCCGCAACGGCATCGGGTTTACGCCCAAGGCTTGATTTGGAAAGTCGAAGACATCTGGAATCACTCGTTTGAAGCCGCCGGCGGCGCGGCCGCAGGCCGCGCATGGGCGATGGCGCTGGCGACCGTCGCCATTGTCGGCATGCCGCCGAGCTGCATCGATTCGACTGCGGTCGAAGGCACAATAACGATCGTCGCGTTGCTGCGCTTGAGGCCCTCGTAGAGCATGTTCATCGCGCGCAAGTGAAAGGCAGTCGGGTTGTCGGCGTACATCTTGGCGGCCTCGTTGAACGAACTGGCCACCTGCCGCTCCGAATCGCCCAATATCACCCGGGCCTGCCGCTCGCGCTCGGCCTGCGCCTGCATCGACATGGCGTCCTGCAGGGCGGCGGGGATCCGCACGTCCTTGACCTCGACCGAGATGACATCGATCCCCCAAGGCTTGGCGCGCGTGTCGATGATGCGCTGCAATTCGGCGCTCAGCTTGTCGCGCCCCTCCAGCATGTCGGCCAGCGGGGTCTTGCCGATCACGTCGCGCAACGCCGTCTGCGCCGCCCAGTTGATCGCCGAGCCGTAGTCGGCGACATCGAGCACCGCCGTTTTCGGATCGACCACCTTAAAGAACAGCACCGCATCGACGTCCACCGGCACCGTGTCGCGCGTCATCGTCTGTTCCGCTCGGAAAGTGCTGGTGATGACGCGGATGTCGATTCTGTAGGGAACGGTCTCGATGACCGGCACGATGAAGAACAGGCCTGGGCCTTCGAGGCCGCGGAACTTACCGAGCCTCAAGACCACCACGCGCTCCCATTGATCGGCGACCTTGACGGCATTGGCGACGATCGAGGCGACGATAAAGCTCAGGACCGCAATCGAGACGCTCGCGACGTAGCTTTGCGGGCTCATGTAGGAGTACGCAAGCGCCAGACCAGCTACGAATAGGATAACAAAGATCAGTCCAGGTAACGGACTGGGGCTTCGCATGGCAAAAACCTCAATCGCTTGGCGTATGCCGCGCCCGCCAGCCCTCTGCCACTCATGTGGGGTGTTTTCCGCCCGGCGCCAGAGAGTTTGCCTCGTCCGAGCGGGCCAATTCAGAAATCCCTGCCGCAGGGTTCCGCGAAAAATGTGATCGAACGGGGACGAATCGGGGGTTGCGTGAGCGTTCACGTTTGATTAACAATTCGTAAAGAGGGCTTGCGGCAGGCGCGAATTTAGAGGGCGCTGCGATGATTCGCCTTTGTTTGACGATCGCATGTCTCGGCGCTGTCGCCTGCACGCAGGCGTTGGCCGCCAATCTACCCTCCGATCCCCCGAAGACCCCTCGAGCGCACGGCACGAAGGCGAAGCACTCGACTCCCCAGAAGTCGGCAAGCCTGGACGACGCCATTCGCTTCTCGGACCCCTACGCGCCGCCAGAAGGGACGACGGTCGTAAGAAAGAGCGGCGGCCCTCCGGGTTATTCGTATCGGATCCCGACAGACCCGCAGGGCGGCCTGTCGATTTCCATGGGTCAGGATCAGGGCGGCCACACCACCGGCGGGCTTAAGTGGGGCTTCTAGACCGGACGGCCTTCCGCGCGTGATCCCAACGAAATGGCATATGGCGCGCGCTGCGCCAATGACTTTCCTTATCCCCCTCATAGTCGCCGCCTGCGGCGAGGCGTCGCCGATTGGCGTTTCCAGGCCCGGGTCGCAGGAGTCAATTGTATGATATTGAGTCGCGCATCGGACATTGGTGCAAGATGCGCATTTGTTTGGCAGCGGCGGCTCTCTTCATTCTCGCGTCAGCCGCATCGGCCGAGGACTACGGCCGGCCGACCGCGATCATTGTCAGTCCGATTCACGAGGCTCAGGTCGTCCGCGGCGACGACGGCATGGATCACGTCGAATACGAACTTCTTGTCGTCAGCGTGTTCTCCGAGCCGGTGACGCTGTCCAGCGTGGCCGTGCTCGATCCTAGTGGCAAAGAGCTCATGCGGATGGATGGGGACATCCTCGCCGCCGCGACCCAGACCCTGTTGTCGAAGATTCCGTCCCCCGTCGTTCCGGCGTCGGCGGCCGTGTCGGTCGACGTCGATCTGATCATGCCCCCGGGCGCGGCGCCGGAGCGGGTCACGCACCGGATCGCTTACACACTCGCGCCGGACTCCAAGGACAAGGCGATGATTGATCGCCCCGAGATCGATGGTCCTGAGGTTGCGGTCAACCGCGCGCCCGCCATTGTCATCCGGCCGCCGTTTGCGGGAGATGGCTGGCTCGTCACCAGCGCCTGCTGCAAGCCCAACGTCCACCGAGACGAGCGCATTGCGATCAATGGGGCCCGCATCGAGACCGCCGAAACCTTCGCCGTCGACTGGGGCAAGGTCAAAGGCGACAGACTCTTTGATGGTGACGGCAAGACGGTCGAGCAGTTTTATGGCTTCGGCGAGAACGTGCTCGCGGTCGCCGATGGAACCGTGGTCTCGATTCACGACGGCATGTCCGATGCGACGCCGTTCGTGGCGATGGTTCCCAAGTCGACATCGGATTATGGCGGCAACAACGTGATGGTGGAAATCGCTCCGAATGTCTTCGCCTGGTACGCGCATTTGCGTCACGGCAGCATCGCTGTGAAGGTCGGCGACGCCGTGAAGGCCGGGGCGCGCATCGGCAAATTGGGCAACACCGGACCCTCCACCGGACCCCACCTCCATTTCGGTCTTCTCGACAAGCCCGATCCGATCGCCGGGCGCAGCCTGCCTTTCGTTTTCGACAGCTTCACCTTGGTCGGCGCGGTCGATTTCGATAAGTCGGAGGGAGATCGATTGGTGATAACGCCGCAATCTCGGCAGGTTCGCTCCGAGTACCCGCTCTACGGCGATATCCTGAATTTCCCGGTCTTAAGCCCGTGAGCGAGGCAGGGCAGGGACATGGCGTCTGCCTTGTCATCGGGGCGGGCGATGGGCTCGGCGCCTCGATCGCGCATGCCTTTGCGCGCGAGGGCCTTCGCGTCTGCGTCACCCGGCGGCCGCGAAATACCGAGGCCGTCGACACGCTCGCGGAGGCGATCCGCGCCGAGGGCGGCGAAGCGCACGCTTTCGGACTCGACGCGCGCGTCGAAGACGATGTCGCCGCGCTCATCGAACGGATCGAGCGCGAGATCGGCCCGATTGAGGTGCTCGTCTTCAACATCGGCGCCAATGTGCGTTTCCCCATCGTCGAGACGACGACGCGGGTCTATTCCAAGGTTTGGGAGATGGCGACGCTCGCCGGGTTCCTCGCCAGCCGCGAGGCGGCGCGGGGCATGATCGAACGCGGGCGGGGCACGATGCTGTTCACGGGCGCGACCGCCAGCGTCCGCGGCGGCGCGGGCTTCGCCGCCTTCGCCGGCGCGAAACATGCGCTCCGGGCGCTGGCGCAAAGCCTCGCTCGCGAATTGGGGCCGAAAGGAATCCACGTGGCCCATGTCGTGATCGACGGGGCGATTGACGGCGCCTTCATCCGCGGGCTCTTGCCGGACGCCGCGGAAAAGCTGGCGCGGGAGGAGATTCTCGTTCCCGACGAGATCGCCAAAAACTACGTTTGGCTCCATCGCCAGAAACGCAGCGCCTGGACATTCGAGATGGACTTGCGGCCGTGGTCGGAGAATTGGTGATGAGCGCGACCATCGAATTCATATTCGACTTCGCCAGCCCCAACGCCTATCTCGCTCATCGCGCGCTGCAGCCGATTCTCGAGCGCACCGGCGCCGGGCTCGCGATCAACCCTTGTCTGCTTGGCGGCATTTTCAAAGCGACCGGCAATGTCGCCCCAGGCGTCGCCTATGCGGGGGTGAAGGGCAAGCTCGATTACGAGAGGCTCGAGATCCGCCGCTTCATCGCCAGGCACGGAATCGACAAGTTCCGTTTCAACCCGAATTTTCCCGTCAACACACTGATGCTGATGCGCGGGTTTGTCGCCGCTCGCGAGGCCGGCGTCGAGGCCGCCTATCTCGAGATGGGGCTTAAGGGCCTGTGGGAAGAGGGCCTCAAGCTCGACGATCGGGAAGTCCTGGCGCGCCGCATCGATTCCGCGGGCCTTAATTCCGCGAGCCTCCTCGCCGCAGCCCAGACGGACCGGGTCAAGCTGAAGCTTGCTGACGACACCGCCGCCGCGGTCGCGCGCGGCGTGTTCGGCGTTCCGACCTTCTTCGTCGGCGGCGACATGTTCTTCGGCAAGGATCGGCTGGCGCAGGTCGAAGAGGCGGTCCTGGCAGCCCCTGCACACGCGTCATAGCGGCGAGCAGGGACGCGGCGGAATTCGCCGAGGACGCCGAAGCGCCGCCTGTATAGACCCGGCATTTCGGCGTTCAAATCGCCACTAAATTAAGGATCAGCGAGCAATCACGCTGCGCAATCGGGGGTCGATAAAATTTTAGCCGTCCAATCGAGCGGTTGGCAATGGCCCGGTGGGATTTTGCTTCGTGGTCGGGATCCTGCGGCCACTTCGAAGGCCTTGGCTCAGGAACAGCCACGGCTTGCGAACGCAGGGCCCATAGAGCGTCAGGAGAATCCCATATGCTTCGAGTTCGAAACTTTCTTAGCGATGAATCCGGTGTGACGGCGATCGAATATGCGTTGATCGCGAGCTTGATTGCGGTCGCTATCATCGGTGTGGTCACCACGGTCGGAACCAATGTCAGCACGGTGTTCAGCGAGATCGGCACCACGCTGAAGTAAGCGGCACACGCGCGCCGGCCTCAGGCTTCGGCTGGCGCGCACGATAAAAAGCGGCTGACCGTTTACACAATGCGATCGCGCGCGGACAATGGCGGGCGCCCATTCTTCAGGGGTCCTTGACATGGTCCGACTCGCGATCGCGTTGTCGCTTATTTTGGCCTGCGGTTCCGCCTCTGCGGCGGAGCGGCTGACCAGTTACCCGATCGATCCGGCGCAAGTGTCGGTCTCCGGCCTCTCGTCGGGCGCCTTCATGGCGAACCAGCTGCATATCGCCCATTCGGCCGGGATTATGGGCGCCGCCATGATCGCCGGCGGCCTTTATGGCTGTGCGGTCGTGCGTGCCACCGCCGACGGCGCCGAGGCGCTGGCCTCCCAGGCGGCCGGGCCCTGCCTGTCGACGCCCTTTCTGCTCGAGGACGTCTCTTTCTACACAGACCTCGTCAAGACCCTTGCCCGCAAGGCGGAAATCGACCCGCCGTCCAACCTCGCCCACAGCAGAATTTACCTTTTCACCGGGGGCGCCGACTCGGTCGTGAGCTCGAAGACGGTCGAAAAGGGCAGGGCAGTCTACGCCGCGCTCGGGGTTCCCAGCGCCAACATCGTCTTCGAAGACGACAGCGGACCGGCCGGCAACGCCGGCCATTCCTGGGTGACGAAAAACTTCGGCGGCAGGTGCTCCGCCAACAAAGAGCCCTACATCAACGATTGCGCATACGACCGGGCGGGCGCCGAGCTCAAGGCGATCTATGGGCCGGATCTTGAGCCCCCCGCCGCCGCGCCCTCTCGGCGGATCGTCGCCTTCGACCAGAGCGAATTCGTTCGGGGCGGGGGCGCGCGAGCTAACGGGCTGTCGAACACCGGCTATCTCTATGTGCCGAAAGACTGCGAGCCGGGCGCCTCGGCGCCTGCCGGCTGCACATCGTCTTGCACGGGTGCACGCAATCGTCAGAGGCGCTCGGCGATGAATTTTACACCAGGATCGGCGTCAACGAATGGGCCGATTCCAATCGAATCGTCGTCCTTTATCCGCAGGCGCACGCCACCACCGTCGCCGAATTGCCCCCAGAGGCCGGCTTGACGGCGGCGATCGACGCCAACCCCTATGGCTGCTGGAACTGGTGGGGATATGCCGAGGATCCGTGTTATCTCACGAAAAATGGCGTCCAGATCAGCGCCATCTGGGCCATGGTGCGGCGAATCGAAGGCCGGTGAGACCGGTCTAGGTATGAGTACGGAGCCGACGATCTCAGGCCCAAGCTTGGAAACGCGCTGGGGCGCCCTAGATTGGGGCGCCCCAGAGCGGCGTGGGGTCGAAGCTTGAGGACTGAGGGCTCACCGGCGCATGGACGAACTTCTCCGCCTGGCGGAAGACCCCGACGCGTGGGCGGCGCTCGCGACCCTGATCGCGATGGAGGTCGTTCTCGGCCTCGACAATCTGGTGTTCATCGCGCTGCTCACGAACCGTATCGACGAACACCGGCGGGGTCTGGCGCGCAAACTGGGCCTGTCGCTGGCGCTCGTCTTCCGCCTCGCTCTCCTCGCTTCGGCGTCGTGGGTGGTGCATTTCACGGAGCCGCTGGGCACGGTGCTCGGACGCGCTTTTTCCGTCCGCGATCTGCTGTTGCTGGCGGGCGGGCTGTTCCTGGTCTGGAAGGCGACGAGCGAAATC
>DATCEJ010000042.1:0-4135 GCA_036510135.1 Roseiarcus sp.
GCTCTCGTCCTCGAGACGAAAGGCTTTCGCGCCGGGGGGGCAATTGACGTCGATTTCGAGCTCCATCGTGGAGAAATCTTCGGGATCGGCGGGCTCGTCGGCCACGGGCAAGAAGACTTCATGATGGGCCTTTACGGCGCAATTCGCGCCGATGCCGCGGAGTTCCGCGTGTTCGCCAACGGCGCCGCGGTGCGCAGCGTTCCCTTTGCGAAAGTCGCTGACGCCAACGCGTTTGGCGTCGCCTACGTTCCGGCCGATCGACGCAAGGAAGGCCTGCTTCTGCCGCACTCGATCGACTTCAATCTGCTCCTGCCGTTGTTCGCCAGTCACAGCGCCGAGCGTCGCCGGGGAGCGCAGGAGACCACAATCACCGAACGTCTGGCGCAGCGCCTCAATATTCGCGGCGACCGGCGCCGGCCAGCGCAGGCTCTGTCGGGCGGAAACCAGCAGAAGGTCGCGCTATCGAAATGGCTGCCGCTCGAGCCGTCGGTTTTGCTCTTGAATGATCCGACTCGCGGCGTCGACGTCGAGACCAAGCGCGAGATCTACATTGCCCTGCGCGCAATGGCGACGGAGGGCAAAGCGGTCGTCCTGCTCAGCTCGGACACGCCTGAGCTGGTCCATCTTTGCGATCGGGTCATGGTGTTCAATAAGGGCCGAGTCGCCGCCACTTTGCCGCACGCCGAAGCGTCCGAGGAGGCCATCGTCTCAGCCGCCATGGGCGTGCGAAAAGCGCCCACGCTGCAGGGGGAAGCGGTTTAATGCTGGGTCAGGGAGCGCGCCTCTATTGGGCGATCCAGTGGCGGCGCAACGAAGGCCTCGGCGCGCTGTTCCTCGTCCTTGTCGTGTTCGCGGCGCTCTATGCGTACTTGTTCCCCGGCATTTTGGCCGTGGGGGCGATGGCCAAGTTCGTCCAAGGGTGGTTCCCGACGGCGATGGTCGCGGCGGCGGAAACCATCGTCATGCTGACCGGCGGGATCGATTTGTCCGTGGGTCCGATGGTCAGCCTCGGCTCGGTGGTGGCCGCGTCCACCATGCAGGGGCCGCTGGGCATTTTCGGCGGAATCCTCGCGCTTCTCGCGCTTGGGACGGGCGTGGGCACGATTGTCGGCGGTTTCGTCGCGATTGGCCGCTATCCGGCGATCATCGTGACGCTTGCGCTCTCGTTCGTGCTGCGCGGCGTTGCGCTTCTCATCATGCCGCGGCCTGGCGGATTCGTGCCCCCTTCCTTGTCGGAATTTCTCGCCGGCAGTCATCCGACCGCGGCGGTTCTGGTCGTGCTGCTCGTCATTCTTTGGAAGCTCTATCAAGCGACGCCTTTGGGAATCGGACTGATCGCTGTCGGAGACAATGCCGAAGGCGCCTACCGCTCCGGGGTCAACGTCACGACCGTGCGCATGAGCGCCTACATCATCAGCGCCAATCTTCAGGCCTTCACCGGCCTCTACGTGGCTGCGCAAACCGGCTCGGGCGATCCCTTGATCGGCGAACCGCTGACGCTTTCCGCCATCGCCGCCGCGGTGCTTGGCGGGGTCGGGTTTCTGGGCGGCCAGGGCGCCATGCGGGGAGCGCTCGCGGGCAGCCTGCTCATGAGCATCCTGATCAACGTGATGTTCTTCATGGGTCTGCCTCTGGTGGCGCAATATGTCGTCCAGGGATTGATCATCGTGGCGACAGTCGCGCTGCCTTTGATCCGCGCCTCTCTGCGGAGGCCGTCTTGAACCCGGTCCTGCGCTTGCAGCGCTTCGCGGCCACGTACAGCCGCTCGCTCGTCGCCTACGCGATTGTCGCGATCCTATGGATCGCCGCCTCGCTCTTGATCGGGGGGTTCGGCGCCTACGCGCACCTGCGCTATATCGTCGAACTCGCCGCTGTCATCGGCCTCGTCGGGATCGGCCAGACCGTCGCCGTGATCGGCGGCGGGATTGATCTTTCGGTCGCCGCGATCATCACGGTCACCGCCATCATTCTGCCGCTGGTGACTTTCGAGGTTGACGCCACCGGGCTCGGAGCCATCGCGCTGGCGCTGCTCGTCGCCGCCGGAATCGGGGCGGTGAACGGCCTCGGCATCGGCTATCTGGGTCTGCCGCCGCTGATCATGACCTTGGCGATGGCGACGATCCTGCAAGGTCTCCTCATCCTGATTGCCGGCGGAAGCGCGATCTCCGTCACCAACCCCTTGCTCGATTGGCTGGGATCCGCGCACGTGCTGACCATCTCTGTCAGCATCATGCTATGGGCGATCGTGGCGGCTGTTTGCCTGTTCTGGCTGCATGGAACGCGCAGCGGTTCGCTCATCTTCGCCATCGGCGCCAATCCGGTGGTCAGCCGCCTGTCGGGCGTGCCGATCCGCCGACTGACGCTGGCCACCTATATCATCTCGGGACTTTGCGCCGGCCTCGCGGGCCTTCTCCTCTTGTCGATGAACGGACAGGGCTATGTCGGCATCGGCGACCCGTACTTGCTGTCGTCGATTGCGGCGGTGGTGCTCGGGGGCACCTCGATCCTTGGCGGCCAAGGCTCCTATCTTGGCACGATCGCCGGAGCGGTGCTGCTGGTGACGATGACGGCGCTGATCACGGTCGTAAACGCCTCGGAAGGTTGGCGCAGCGTCATTCTCGGCTGCCTGATTTTGGCTATGCTGCCATTGTCTGGCCGCGACCAGTCCCGCTGAGCATGCCCGTGGCGGCTCACACAGTCTCGAAGGAGTGATGACGTTGCTTGTCCAGGACTTGGATACGCCATGCGCGGTTGTCGATCTCGACGTGATGGAGAACAATCTCCGGCGCTGTCAGACCTATCTCGACCGTCACGGCTTAAGCCTTCGCCCGCACATCAAGACTCATAAGATTCCGGAATTCGCCCACCTGCAGATCAAGCTCGGCGCGAAGGGTGTGAATTGCCAGAAGCTCGGCGAGGCCGAGGTCATGATTGACGCCGGCATCGCCGACATCCTGCTGACCTACAACCTTATCGGTCAGACCAAGCTCGACCGCCTCGTGGCGTTGGCCCGTCGGTCCGACATGAAGGTCGTCGCCGACTCGAAGCAGGTCATCGAAGGCCTGTCCTCCGCCATGTCCCGCGCTGGTCTCGAGCTGCCGGTGCTGGTCGAATGCGACACGGGCGCTCAGCGTTGTGGCGTCACGTCGCCGGCGGACGCCGTCACACTCGCGCAGGCGGTCGATGCCGCGCCCGGGCTCAAGTTCAAAGGGCTCATGACCTATCCGCCGAAGAACTCGGCGGCCAAGACCAACGCCTGGCTGACCGAGGCGTTCGATCTCTGCAAGCGCTCCGGGCTTGACGTCGAAACCGTCAGCAACGGCGGAACGCCCGATCTTTACAGCGCGCATGAAGTGACCATTGCCACTGAGCACCGGCCTGGAACTTACATTTACAGCGACCGCAACCATGTCGAGACGCATGGCCTCGGCTCCCTGGCCGATTGTGCGCTCAGGGTCCATGCGCGAGTCGTGTCGCACGGAGCGCCGGACCGCTGCGTGATCGACGCTGGTTCGAAGGCTCTTTCGTCCGACCTGCTCGGGCTCAACGGTTACGGTCGCATCCTCGAGCATCCCGAATGGGAGATCTATGGCCTCAGCGAAGAGCACGGTCACGTGCGCGCGCCGCCAGGCTCGGGAGAGCCAAAGGTCGGCGAGCTCGTCACGATCATTCCCAACCATGCCTGCGTGGTGACGAACCTGTACGATCGGATCTACGCCGCGCGGCAGGGGCGGGTCGAAACATTCTATGAAGTCGCGGCAAGAGGCAAAGTGCAGTGAGCCTTGCGACCCTCGCGCCCGCGCCCGACGTCGCTCGGCTTACGGGCCTCCTTGAGCGACTCGTCGCCATCGACACGCAGAACCCGCCGGGGCGGGAGGTCGAGGCCGCCGCGCTTCTCGCATCCGAGCTGGAAGCCGCCGGCTTCGCCACCGAGGTACGCCCGCTGGCGGACGGCCGCGCCAATGTCGTGGGGCGAATCGACAATGGCGACGGACCCTGTTTCGCTTTCAACTCGCATATGGACACCGTCCCGGTCGGTGGAGGCTGGACCAGCGATCCGCTTCGTTTGACGGAGCGGGACGGCAAGCTTTTCGGCCGAGGCGCTTGTGACGCGAAGGGACCGATCGTGGCTATG
>DATCEJ010000043.1:0-16996 GCA_036510135.1 Roseiarcus sp.
TCCATCGTCGTCTCGCGCACCATGCGCTCGACCAGGGCGTGGGTGCGCTCGCGCGTCGAGCCGCCGGCGCCGTAAGTGACCGAGACGAAGGCGGGATTCAGAGGCTCGAGCCGAGTGGCCGCCTCCCATAAATTCGCCTCCATCTCCGCCGACTTCGGCGGGAAAAACTCGAAAGAGACATGAACCTGCGCCCCGGCGCGGCTCAGCGGAAGGGGTTTCGCAGCCATCACGCGAACTCCGTGTCGCTCTTTAGGAAATCATCGGAGATGACGCGCGGATCCTCGGCCATCCATAGCGCGACTGTCAGCTTGCCGGCCTCGCCCTTGGCCGGTGGAACACGCTCCACGCGGATTGCGGAGAGACCCGCCTCGGCGAGATAGCCCTCGACCTCGTCGACCGCGAAGCCGAGCCGACGATGAGCAAACTCGTCGCGCAGGAATTCCTGGTCGTGAGCGTCAAAGTCGACAACCACAAGTCGGCCGCCCGGCGCCAGCGCCCGCGTCGCTTCAGCCAGCGCCCGGGCCGGATCGTCGAGGAAGTGCAGCACCTGGTGGACGATCACGAGATCGTAGGCGTTGCGTTCGACAGGAGGGGCGTAGATGTCGCCCTGCCGCAAGGACACATGCCTGAGGCCGGCCTGATCGATCCGAGCGCGCGCAAGCGCCAGCATCGCCGCGCTCTGGTCGACACCGACTACGCGGGCCGCCCGCGGGGCGAGCAGTTCCAACATCCGCCCGGTGCCCGTGCCAAGATCGAGCAAATTGCGGAACGGCTTCAAGCCGATCATGTCGACGAGCGTCGCTTCGACCCGCTCTTCCGGCGCATGCAGCGCACGGATCTGATCCCAATCGCCGGCGCGCGTGGCGAAATAAGCCGCCGCCTGCTTGCGGCGCGCCTCGCGCGCAATGTCGAGGCGGACGCGGTCGGCGTTCACGATCGGATCGGCCGGGTCGAGACGGCGCAGCCATTCGTTCGCCAGCGCCCCGCCCGGTTCGTCCAGGCGAAAGAAGGCCCATGCGCCCTCGCGCTGTCGCGTGGCGAGTCCAGCCTCGACCAGCAGTCGGAGATGGCGCGAGACGCGAGGCTGGGACTGGCCGAGAATGGCCACCAGTTCGCTCACCGTGAGTTCGGCGATTTCCAACAGGCAAAGGATGCGCAGCCGCGTCTCCTCGCCGGCCGCTTCGAGCCCCGTGAGCAGAGCGCGGAATGCGAGCGGGGGCGCTCTTCGTTCATCAGACATAAGCATATCTTTATATCTATTTCTAGCCGAGTCAAGTCGTGAGAGCGGCCCGAGCCCGAGAAAGCACTGTTTCCTCCGGTGAATAGCGGGTTTTAGCACCCGCTCGCAAGAGGCGAGGAAGACGTCTTCAATCGGCCGGCTTCCTGCGCCCTGCGTCCGACTGCGCCGTGCGGGAGACGCTCGAGACCGATCAGCAGCGCCAAAGTCGCTGCGACCAGAATGACGGTCAACGCCGCTCCGGAGAAAATGTCGCCGCGGTCCGTGAGCTTGCCTCCAGCGCCCGACGTCGGCGGCTTCGATGACAGCGCGTCAACAATCTTTCGCTTTCGGGCTGGCCGACCGGCGCGCTCTTGCGGCTGAGATCGCCGTTTGCGATGGGAACTCTGCGCGTCGTGGCGGCGAACCGCCGTCTTCATCATGCGCAAGGACCGTTCAGTCGATGACCCGTAAACGCGACCGTCGCTCAAGCCCGCCTTCCTTCGGATCGCGCAATCCGCCGCCAGCCGCCCTGCGCCAGAAGAAAGGGCAGGGCGCGGAAGGGGAGCCGGCGCTCAAGCGTACAGGCCTCCGCGACCGTCCAGGCGAGCGGCGGGAGGCCAAGGTTTCTCTCATCTACGGCTTTCACAGCGTCGGGGCGGCGCTCAAGGCCCCGCGGCGCGAGCTTATTCGTCTCTACGCGACCGCCGCGGCGGCCGAGCGGCTGAGCGGCGAAATCGCCTCCCGCGGGCTTGAGACCAGGATCATGGCGCCCGAGGAAATTTCCGCCCGCGCGCCGCGCGCCGCGGTTCATCAGGGGCTATTGCTCGAGGCGCGGCCGCTCGCGCCGATCGATATCGCGGATTTGCCCGCGAACGGTCTCGTGCTGGTTCTCGACCAGGTCACGGACCCGCACAATGTCGGTGCGATTTTGCGGACTGGCGCCGCTTTCGCGGTCGACGCGCTCGTCACGACCGAGCGTCACTCGCCCGAATTCGCCGGCGCGCTGGCGAAGTCGGCGTCCGGCGGGCTCGAGCATGTGCCGATTTGCAGCGTCACCAATCTGGCGCGGGCGCTCGCCGAGATGGGAGACATGGGGTACTGGCGGATCGGGCTCGATTCGGAGGCGTCGAACCAGCTCACAAATGAAACGATTTCGCGCCCGCTGGCGTTGGTTCTCGGCGCCGAGGACAAGGGCCTGCGACGGTTGACGCGCGAGCGATGCGATCGTCTGGCCCGCCTCGATCTGCCCGGCGCGATCAAAAGCCTCAACGTCTCGAACGCCTGCGCCATTGCGCTCGCGCTCGTGCATGAGCGCATTTCCGTTCAGGCGTAAGTCAGGACGGCCACGACTGCCGGCGGCGCCTCACTTCTGCAGCACGGTATCAGCCGGCACGACCTTGGCGTAACTGAGATCGTAGGTCTTGTTGCGCAGCGGGTCGAGCGCAGTGCCTTCTGAGGCGTCGTAGATGCGGGGGCGGCCGGAAGCAGTCCCGTACGACGCCTGGGCGGGAGCGGCGGCGCCCGCGGTGTCGGCAAGGGTGGTCGAGGCCAAGGTCAGGGTTCCCGTTCCATATTTGGCTTCGCGCGCCTTCTGATCCGCGAGCATGGCCGGTGAGAGCGGAGCAGAGGCGATGGGCCCCGTTCCGCCCGTTGCCGGCGGGTCGTCGTTCCCGAACGCGAAGCCTTCCGCCGGCCCGTCGTTGACGCCGGAGACGACAAAGCCCAATTCCTCCATGGTCTTCACGCCCGGGGCGGATAGGGAAGCCAGCGCCGCATCCTTGGCGTTCCGGGCCGTGCCGATTTTGCTGAGACGGGCGAGAATCGAGGGGGGCGCTTGTCCCTGCCCTGGCGAGACAAGGGCGCCAAACTGAGATGGATCGACCGCGTCGATCGAACCTCGAATCGCGGGTCCGGTCACGTCCGGCGAGAGCTTGTCTTTGACATCCTTTTCGATCTGGCGCCAGCGGGCGACATTTTTATTATGCTGATCCAGCGTTTCGGAGAACGCGTGCCCACCGGTTCCGTCGGCGACAAAATAGAGGTCCTTGCTCCGCGCGGGATTGGCGACTGCCTCCAGCGCCGCCTTGCCCGGATTGCAAATCGGCCCCGGCGGCAAGCCATCAATGATGTAGGTGTTATAGGGCGTCGACTGATTGAGGTCGGCTTTCGTGATGCTGCGGCCAAGCGTGCCCTTGCCCTGGACGAGGCCGTAGACAATCGTCGGATCGGAACCGAGCCGCATGTGCTTGTCAAGTCGATTGATGAACACCCCGGCTACGCGCGGTCGCTCATCGGGCTTGGCCGTCTCTTTCTCGACGATCGAGGCGAGGGTCACCATTTCCCATGGCGACTTGATCGGCAAATCCGGCGAGCGCGCCTTCCATATGTCCTCGACCGCCTTCGTCTGAACCTTCGCCATGCGCGAGAGAATCGACTGCCGCGTGTCGCCCCGCTCGAAATAGTAGGTATCGGGCATCAGGGAACCCTCGCGCGGGGGCTCTCTGACATCGCCCGTCAAAACACTATCCTCGCGGAGCCGGTCGACAACCTGTTCGCTGGTCAGACCCTCCGGAATGGTGAGCTTGTATCGCACCACGCGGTGCGCAATGAGCTCATTCTCGACGTCGTTCATGGTCATGCCGGCTTTGAACGCGTACTCGCCACGTTTCAGGGCGCCGCGATTGCCGTCGAGCGCGGTGAGAATGTTGAACCACGTCGCGCTGTCGATGACGCCCGCGCGCTCAAGCTGCTCGGCGATGGTGGCGGCGTCATCCTCGCGCGCGATCATAATCACCTTGTCCTCGGTCAGCGGCCCGGGGCTCCGCGCTTCCTTCATCAGCCAAGCGAGCCCGCCGACCGTCGCGAGGGCTCCTAGAAGCACGAAAGTGAGCAATCCGCTCAGGCTCGACAACCCCATCCGGCGCGGCTTGCGTGGCGGTTTGTCCCGCGGCGCCGGATCTTTCAACGCGGGTTTCGTTGCGCGGCCGAACAGGCTTACGCGCGGCCGAGGGGCGTCTCCGTCCCCGGAATCGGGATCTCCGCTCATGTCGCTTGCCGCTTTTTCGCCTTCCGCCGCTGATGCTGCAGTCCAAATCCTGCGCGAGGCTACGCCACCGGACGCGCGCTTAAGCCAAGCTTAGCCGACCGGGCGCCTGAGGGAAACACCCAATCAGCCTGGTCCGCTCCGTCAGTTCAGCGCATGGAAGACGAGCGAGGCGTTTGTGCCGCCGAAGCCGAAGGAGTTGGACAGCACCGCCTGAATCGGCCGCTTGCGCGCCACTTTAGGCGCAAGATCGATCGCGGTCTCCACGGACGGGTTGTCAAGATTAAGCGTCGGCGGCGCGACTTGGTCGCGAATGCTGAGGACCGAGAAGATCGCCTCGACCGCGCCCGCCGCGCCGAGGAGATGGCCGGTCGCCGACTTCGTCGACGACATCGTCGTCTTGGCGGCCGAATTGCCGAGCAGGCGCTCGACCGCCCGCAATTCGATCTCGTCGCCGATCGGGGTCGAAGTGCCGTGCGCGTTAACGTAGTCGATCTCCGAGGGGGAAATCTCGGCGCGCTTGAGCGCCATGCTCATGGCGCGAAAGGCGCCGTCGCCGTCGGGCGCGGGCGCGGTAATGTGATAGGCGTCGCTGGACAGGCCGTAGCCGGTCAGTTCGGCGTAGATACGAGCGCCCCGGCCCTTGGCGTGCTCGAGTTCCTCGAGCACCACACAGCCTGCGCCTTCGCCCATCACGAACCCGTCGCGATCGCGGTCATAAGGCCGCGAGGCCTGCTTCGGCTTGTCGTTGAAGCCAGTGGACAAGGCGCGGCAGGCGCAGAAGCCCGCGAGCGCCAACCGGTTGACCGCCGATTCGGCGCCGCCGGCGACCATCACGTTGGCGTCGCCAAGGGCGATCAGCCGCCCGGCGTCGCCAATCGCGTGCGCGCCGGTCGAGCAGGCGGTGACGACTGCGTGGTTGGGCCCCTTGAGGCGGTGGGCGATCGAAACCTGCCCGCTTAACAGATTGATCAGCCGTCCGGGAATGAAGAACGGCGAGATCCGGCGCGGTCCTTTTTCGTGCAAGGTGATCGAGGCGTCGTAAATCCCGCCGAGCCCCCCGATCCCCGAGCCAAACAGGACTCCGGTCTCGATCTCTTCTTCGTAGGATTTGGGGTTCCAGTTCGCGTCGCGTAGCGCCTGCGTCGCGGCGCTCGCGCCATAGATGATGAAGTCGTCGACGCGGCGCTGTTCCTTAGGGTCCATCCAATCGTCAGGACGGAAGGCGTCCCGGTCGCTGCCGCGCGGGACTTGCGCGGCGATTTTGCAGGGCAGGTCGGAAACGTCGAAGTTCTCGACCCGGGCCAATCCCGACTCGCTCGCAAGAAGGCGGCGCCAGGTGGCCTCGACCCCGCAAGCGATCGGGGAAACCATCCCAAGACCCGTGACGACGACGCGCCTTAATTGTCCCATGCCTGCACTCTAACTGTTCCCGCCCGCGAATCTCGCCGCTATTGGCGAACCTTGGCGCCGACCGGCGAATCTTTGCGTCAATTGGAATGGCGGCGCCCAACACGACAAAGGCCGGACGAGACGCCCGGCCCGTACTCAAGTAAAAAAGCCACTCGACGAAGGTTGGCCGCGCCAGCTCAGTGCGTTGCGCACCTATTTCTTGGTCGACGCCTTTTCAAGATACTTGACCGCGTCGCCGACGGTTACAATGGTTTCGGCCTGATCGTCGGGAATCTCGACCCCGAACTCTTCCTCGAAGGCCATCACCAACTCAACCGTGTCGAGCGAGTCGGCGCCCAGATCGTCGATGAAATTGGCGGTGTCGACGACTTTGTCGGCCTCCACGCCGAGATGTTCTACGACAATCTTTTTTACGCGCTCTGCGACATCGGTCATCTCATCTTTTCCCTTATGCATCGGGCTTTGCCGCCCGACCTGTGATCAATTTCCCGATCGACCCCGCCGGCGGCAAGGCCCGTTATTTAGGCGTCCGTTCCCCGCCTCGGTGCGGCCACAGGTTCGCTCGGGTTCGCCGACGCTGACGCTCGGTGATGCGCCCCTCCCGCGCCCTGCGATAAAGGGGGTCGATAGCATATCTTTTTGGGCAATGCGAGAGGGCGCAAAACCCGTCGCGGCCCGCGGTCTTCCGGGCGAGTCCGAGCCATCAGATCATCGCCATTCCGCCGTTCACATGCAGCGTCTGCCCAGTCACATAGGCCGATTCGGAACTGGCTAAATACACGGCCGCTGCCCCAATTTCCTTGTCGGAACCGAACCGTCCAGTCGGTATCGAGGCGAGGATTGTGTCGCGCTGTTTCTGGTCCAGAACCCGAGTCATCGGACTGTCGATGAAGCCGGGCGCAATGCAATTGACGGTGATGCCCCGCGTCGCGACCTCGGCGGCGAGCGTCTTGGACATGCCGATCATGCCGGCTTTCGCAGCGGCGTAGTTCGCCTGCCCTGGATTGCCTTGGACGCCGACGACCGACGTTATGTTTATGATTCGGCCGAAGCGCCGTCTCAGCATGCCTTTCAGCGAGGCGCGCGACAGGCGGAAGGCCGCGGTCAGATTGATCGCAAGCACGGTGTCCCAGTCCTCGTCCTTCATGCGAATGAACAGAGCGTCGCGGGTGACTCCCGCGTTGTTGACGAGAATATCGATCGGTCCGAGCGCGCTTTCGACCGCTAGGATCAGCGCTTCAACCGCCGCGGCGTCGGAGAGGTCGCAGGGCGCCACATGCGCCCGGGTTTCGAGTGCGGCGGCGAGCGTCTCCAGCGCCTCCCGCCGGGTGCCGGTGAGCGCAACCGAGGCTCCCTGCGTATGCAGGGCGTGGGCGATGGCTTGCCCAAGGCCCCCCGACGCGCCGGTGACAAGCGCAATTCTCCCTGTCAGATCGAACACCAGCGTCCCTCCCGTCCGATTCTCAGGGCTGCGCCGAAGCGTGGAAGGCGGCGATGTCGGCGGGCGCGCCAATGCTCATCGTCGTCGCGCTGCTCTCCACGATTCGCTTGATAAGGCCGGTCAAAACCTTGCCCGAGCCGAGTTCGATGAACCGGGTCACGCCGTGCGCGCTCATGTAAGTCACGCTCTCGCGCCAGCGAACGGTCGCTGTCACTTGGGCGACAAGGCCGGATCGGATCGCTTCCGGGGAGGTGACCGCCTCCGCTTCGACATTCGAGACGAGCGACGGCGTGGGGGGACGAATCTCGATATCCTTCAGCGCTTCCTCCATCGCCTCCGCGACCGGCTGCATGAGTGCGCAATGAAATGGGGCCGAGACGGGCAGAAGGATTGCCCGTCTCGCGCCAGCGAGCTTGGCGAGCTCGATTGCGCGCTCGACCGCGACGACGGTGCCTGAGACCACGACCTGACCGCCGCCGTTGTCATTGGCGGCCTGGCAGATCGCGCCGGTGAGGTAGAGGTCGCTCGCCGCTTGGGTCGCGATCTTCACCACCGCCCCGAATTCCAGGCCGAGGATGGCCGCCATCGCGCCTTCGCCCACCGGGACAGCCCTCTGCATCGCCTTGCCGCGGAGGAGTAAGAGACGCGCCGCATCTTCGAGCGTAATCGAATCGGCCGCGCAAAGCGCCGAATATTCGCCGAGCGAATGCCCGGCGACATAGGCTGCCTCCGAGTCTGGGTTGAAGCCGGTTTCGGTCTCCAAAACCCTGAGCGTCGCGATGCTGGCGGCCATGAGCGCGGGCTGGGCGTTCGCGGTCAGCGTGAGTTGATCCAGAGGCCCCTCGAACATCAAATGGGAAAGCTTCTGGTCGAGGGCGCCGTCGACGCGCTTGAAGATCTCCCGCGCGACGCGAAACTCGTCCGCCAGCGCCTTTCCCATGCCGACCGCCTGGGAGCCTTGACCCGGAAACACCAAGGCCGTCTTCATGGTCCGGTTTCCCCGAATGAACGCGGTAGGGCGACTTGGCTTTGCCTCCCGCCCGGGCGCGGCGGCGGTGCCACGGCGCAGGCTTTGCTGTCAAGCGCAAGATCACCAGCGCAGAAAAGGGATTAAGGCTGCTCCTGACTGCGGATTCCGTACCGAAACGGGTCCAGGGCGTCCTGCACGAGCTTGCTTTCGGCGCAGATGAACGCGCGCCCGCTGATGCGCGGGAGCACGCCGCCGGTCCGACCCGGTTCGAAGCTGGCGCGAAAGCGGCTGCCGATGATGCTCTCCTGCACCCAGATTTCGCCGGGCCGCAACTTTCCGTCGGCGTGCAGGCAAGCGAGCTTGGCGCTCGTTCCGGTTCCGCACGGCGACCGGTCGTAAGCCCCGCCGGGGCAGAGGACGAAATTGCGGCTGTTCGCGTCGCCCGATCGCGGGGACGCGAAAAACTCGATGTGGTCGATCAATGCGCCGTCTTTGCCGCGCACGCCCTGGGCTTGAAGCGCGCCCTGAATTGCGGTCGCGGCCTCGGTCAGCGGACCCACGTTCGCGAGCACAAGGTCGCAAGGCGCAAACGACGTGAGGAAGAACCAGTTGCCACCCCAGGCGACGTCTCCGCGCACGCTTCCCAAACCCTCGACCTCGACCGAAACCGCTTCGGCGAAACGGTAGCTCTCGACATTCTCGACCGTCGCCGTGCTGCCGTCGACCAGTTCCACGCCGACCACTCCGACCGGCGTCTCGAAGCGATGGCGTCCGGGCTTGAGCCGGCCCATATGCGCAAGCGTAACGGCAAGGCCAATCGTCCCGTGGCCGCACATGCCGATATATCCGACGTTGTTGAAAAAAATGACGCCGGCGGCGCATGACTTGTCGTGCGGCTCGCAGAGAAGCGCCCCGACGATCGCGTCATGTCCACGCGGCTCGTTGACGGCGAAGCGGCGGACATGATCGAACTCGCGGGCGAAGCGGGTGCGGCGTTCAGCAAGCGGACCGTCTCCGAGCGGGGGCCCGCCATCGACGATCACCCGGGTAGGCTCGCCCTCTGTATGGGAATCGATGACCCGCACGGCGCTTAATCCTTGGCGCCCGGCCAGGAGGCGTACCAGGCTCGGAACGTCGTGAACCGTCGCTTCGCCATGCTCTCCTGTGATCGGCTGAGCGCGTCGAAATCGTTCAGGTGCAGCGCATATTCGTCGTGCCCCACGAGCGTCATCAGGCGCTTGAAGTAAAGCACAAGATCGACCCCCTCGTCGAAAACCGAGAGGGGGTTGAGCGCGCCGTCAAGCTCGAGCGCCAGGCGCCGCGCCTTAACGTCGCCCTTGGCGGCGCGCTCACAAAGCTCGACCAGACGAAGCACTTCGTTCGGAAACACATTGCCGATGCCGGTAATGGCGCCGCGGGCGCCGCAATTGACGAAGCCGTGGAACACTTCGGTGTCGACGCCGACCATGAGCGCGATGTCGTCCGAACGCCCAGCGATATGCTCCGCGGCGTAGCTGAGCGACTCCGCGCCGCCGAATTCCTTGAATCCGACCAGATGGGGAAACTCGTTTCGAAGTTCGAAGAAGAGCTCGGCGCGCGTCTGGAAGCCGTAATAGGGGCTGTTGTAGATGACCGAAGGCAGGTCGACCGCCGCTTGGAGAACGCGGTCGAAATGGCCGCGCTGGGCGGCGGTGGAGGAGCCGCGTGAAAGCACGCGCGGAATGATCATGAGCCCGCGCGCGCCTTTCTCCTTCGCGTGCCGCGCAAGCGCGGCGGCCTGCTCGGTGTTCTGCGCGCCTGTGCCGACGATGACCGGCAGGCCGGCTTTGGTCAAACGCTCGACGCCCTCCATTCGCTGTTCGATCGTAAGCAGCGGCCAGTCGCCCATTGAGCCGCAATAGACCAGCCCCGACATTCCCGCGCCGATGAGGTGCTTCCCCATCTTCACAAGCGCATCGAAGTCCGGCTGCCGATCGGGGCCGCAGGGCGTCATCAGGGCCGGCATGGTTCCGGAAAAGACTTGCGACGACATCTTGAGGCTCCCTAGAGTTCGGACATTCGCTTAAGCCTCGACATTCGCATGTCTCGGCTCGCGGTTCTTGATGAAAAGGCGGGTTGGGAATTGAAAATCCGCAAAATTGTGCGCGCAAACGTCGAAGCCGACCCGGCGGCGTCGCTCGCCGCGATCCTTGCGCGTCCGTTTCCGGGCATCGAGCTGTTCGACCGCGTCGCCGATACCGTCTTCTTCATCAAGGACCAGGAGGCGCGCTATGTCGCGGTCAATGATACGCTCGCCCATCGCTGCCGCTTCACCAGCAAGAGCGCGCTGATCGGCCGCAAGGCGAGCGAGGTTTTTTCCGCGCCGCTCGGCGAGCGGTTCGAGGCGCAGGATCTCAGGGTCATCGCCGAAGGACTCTCGATCCGGGCTAAGATGGAGCGCCATCTCTATCCGGATGGCAGCGAAGGCTGGTGTCTGACCTGGAAAGAACCGCTGATCGACGCCGCCGGCGTCATTCGCGGCCTCGCCGGCATTTCCCGCGACGCGCCGGCTTTGTCGGGGTCGACCCCGGTTTCGGCGGCGCTTTCCGCGACGCTCGCCTATATCGACGATCATCTCGACCAGCCCTTGCGCATTCCCGACCTCGCGGCGCGAGCCGGCCTTTCGCCGTTCCAGTTCGATCAGAGGATCAGGACAATATTCGGCTTCTCCGCCGGCCAATATCTGTCCCGGCTGCGCATCGACCTGGCTTGCGACCGGCTCCGGCGCTCTCACGCACCTTTAAGCGAATTGGCGCTCGAATGCGGTTATGCGGATCAGGCGGGCTTTACGCGCCAATTCCACAAAACCGTCGGCCTCACCCCCGGGGCCTATCGGTTGGCGACCGCGCGCGGCCGCAGGCGCCCACTCGTGGGGGATTCAACTCTAACGAAGGCCGGCGCCGGCGCTTAGCGTCCGGGTCGGAGGCGTATCGCGGCGGCCGCCCGCATTTTCACGTTGCGCCGCGCGCTAAATCCGTTTCAAAGTCATGCAGCAGGCGAGAGCCCGTCGGGCGCCATTCATGGCTCTCGCGCGTAAGCCGAGGAACTGGGAGGACATCATGATTGGCAACCTAAGGCTAATTCAATTGGCGTCCGCCAGCCTCGCCGCATATTGCCTGCTCGTGGGCGCGGCGTCGGCGCAGGGTGTCAAGATCGGCATTCTGAACGATCAGTCGGGGGTCTACGCCGACTTTGGCGGCAAGGGGTCGATCGAAGCCGCGAAAATGGCGATTGAGGATTTCGGCGGCAGCGTGCTCGGCCAGAAGATCGAGCTGGTCAGCGCCGATCACCAGAACAAGCCCGATCTCGCTTCGAGCATCGCTCGCCGCTGGTATGATGTCGAGGGCGTTGACATGATCACCGACCTCACCACGTCTTCGGTCGCGCTTGCAGTGCAAGGAGTCGCCGCCGAGAAGAAGAAGATCGACATCGTTGTCGGCGCCGCGTCGTCGGACCTGACCGGCAAGGCCTGTACGGCCTACGGCTTCCACTGGGCCTATGACACCCATGCGCTCGCGGTCTCGACGGGGGGCGCGCTGGTGAAGACCGGCGGCGACACCTGGTACTTCATCACCGTGGACTACGCTTTCGGCCACGCTCTGGAGAAGGACACGAGCGCCGTCATTGAAGCTGACGGAGGCAAGGTCTTGGGCCATGTGCTCTATCCCCTCAACGCCCCCGACTTTTCGTCCTTCCTCTTGCAGGCGCAAAGCTCGAAAGCGAAGGTCGTCGGCCTCGCCAACGCCGGAACGGACACCGTGAATTCGATCAAGCAGGCGGCGGAATTTGGCATCGTCGCCGGCGGCCAGCGGCTCGCGGCGCTGCTGATGACGTTGGCGGAGGTTCACGGCCTGGGGCTGCAGGCCGCGCAGGGCCTGGTTCTGACCGAGAGCTACTATTGGGACCTTAACGACAGGACGCGCGAGTTCGGCGAGCGCTTCTACAAGCGCACCGGGCGGATGCCGAACATGGTCCAGGCGGGCACCTATTCAGCGACCTTGCAATATCTCAAGGCGGTGAAGGCGGCCGGCACGAAGGACTCGGATGCGGTGGTGAAAAAGCTGAAGGAGCTGCCGGTCGACGACGCCTTCACCTCGCACGGGCATGTCCAGGCCAATGGCCGCATGGTGTCGGATCTCTATCTGTTCCAGGTCAAGAAGCCGTCGGAGAGCAAGCGCGACTGGGACTATGATAACCTGCTCGCGACGGTGCCCGGCGACACCGCCTACCCGACCGCCGCCAACAGCGGCTGCCCATTGACGAAGTAAGCGGAAGGAGCAGCCGGGCAGAGCGGACGCAGCGATGCCGGAAGATACGGCGCGGCTTTACTTTCATAAGCAAACCGGCGACTCGAAGCGGCCATGCGGACTGACGGCCTTTAACTTGCCAGTTCCGCAAAGCGGCCGGCTTCGCCCCGGCCCAATCGGACGATTACACCGCGCGGTCGAAAAGCGGGCGCCCGCGGCCCGGCGAATTTGTGGCGCACTTAGCGCGCCGGTGCGGCCTCAACAGGGCAAGCGCAAATTCGGGAATAAATACAACTTGACGTTCGATGGACTATACATTACCGTCTCGTAAGGTTGCAACTCAAGGATGTGAAATTGCAACTACAGGTTCCCGAGGGGAGCCTTTGTATTTGTACGATCCGGTTAATTTCATTCACGGGGGAAGCATGATGAAAGCTCAAGTTAGGAGTAGTGTTGTTGCGCTCGCAGTTGCGGCCTCGGCAACATTCGGATGGGTCGACCTTGCGGCAGCCGCCGGAAACAACAATGCGCCGCCGGCTGGCGCGATCCTGGATTTGGCCGGCCAGGCGGTTCCGCATGGAGCGCCAGTAACCTACACGGTGGACTTCACTGCGGCTCTGGCGGACACGTCGCTCTCGCTAGCCTTCCGCGAAGATCCGGCGTTTTTCTCGGTTACAGACATAACCCTTACAGACCTGACCCACCCAAGCGGAAATCTTGTGTTGAACGGTGATTTCTCCCTTGGCCCCGTTGGGTCGGAAAACCCGCTCAACTGGACATTCCAGAATACGTTTGGCGCGGAAGCTTCGGGGGTCGTTAGAGGCGCCGGCACCTGCGGAGGCGGTATCCCCGGCAATTGCTGGTACGATGGGTCGGTCCAAGCCTATGACGAGATAAGCCAAACGATCGCTACGACTGTCGGCGACATGTACGAAGTCTCTTTTGCGGCCACGGACAATAGTGGTTTGGACATATACCAGCCGCTGAGCACCAACGGAAACACGACGAGTCCCGGTGGCAACGGCATCGACATTCTCGTCTATGCCCAAGCGGCGCCGCCCCCGCTCAACACGCCCGAGCCGTCGACATGGGCCATGATGGTGCTTGGCTTCGCGGGCATGGGTTTTGTCGCCTATCGCAAAACAAAGCGCGCTTCTGCTATTGCTGCTTGATCACTCACAGCAGCACAAAACCTGGAAAGACCGCCTCGCGCGGTCTTTTTTCATAGGGGACGCGGGAGCCGGGTGGATGCGCGTCAGTGAACCGCAGCTCAGGGCTGCGCCGATCGGACACCATTCCCGTTTTCAAGCAACTCACCGAGGGTGGATTCGCAACGGCGTCAAACCGGATCATCGGGGACGTCATTGTCAGGATTGGCGCCGATACGATTTCTGTTGAAATGTAGGGGCAGGTGCAGCCGCTCGAACTGGAGTCGACATTTCCCGGCATCGGGACGTCCAGCTTCCAGATCGCCAATGACGTCGACAGTGCGACGTGGGTCATGTCAGGCGTTAACCTGGACCTGTCCGACACCGACACGCCGCATTCCGTCGATTTCGCCACCTTTTATCTCTGCTTTCAGCCGGGAACCGATCTGACCCAGACAGAGACGCTGACTTTTGCAAACGTCGTCGGCAGCGGCGCCGTTCCCGAACCCTCGACCTGGATGCTGCTCCTTGCCGGTTTCGGAGGCTTGGGATTCGCCGGGCTCTCACGCTCGCGAACGGTCGAGGTCGCCGGGTGGAGCGGGGTTCAGGGAAACACGGTCGAACGACGCTGTGCGTAAGCGACCAGGTTGTCGAGCGTCTGCGCAGTCCCGACATCGACGCCCATTCTGAGATACTGATCGAGCTGTTCGGCAGATCGACATTCAATCTCGACCGCCATGTGCGTCCTGCCAGCAGCCTCCTCGAGCGTGACCCGTCCCGTTGCGCCAAGCGCTTCGAAGATGAGCCGACCAGGCGGCACGATTTCACGATAGGTTCCAGCGAAGGGCATGTCGGGATGGTCCTTCGTGACGAATTTGAAGGACCCGCCAGGCCGCAAGTCGATCTCGCATGCCGCCAGCGGCTCACCGGCTGGATCCCACCAGCAGGCGACATGCTCCGGATTTGTCCAGGCCTCAAAAATCTCCGCGCGGGGCGCATCGAAATTGCGCGTCAGTTTTATCGTGTGTGACCGGCGGTCAATGACAAGCCCGGTTTTCTGGGTCGCTGTCTGCGCGAACGGCATCTCATTTCTCCTTTTGTCGTTTCATCGTGGCAAGGTGGGCGTCGAGATTGTTCAAGCGGCTCTCCCATTGCTGGCGGAAGGGCTCAATCCAGTCGGCGATGTCTTTCATCGCGAGCGGGGCAAGTCTGCGCGGACGTCTCTGCGCGTCGCGCCCACCCTCGATGAGGCCCGCATGCTCGAGCACCTTGAGATGCTTTGAGATTGTCGGTTGGCTGAGCTCGAACGGTTCCATCAATTGCGAAACGGTTGCTTCGCCTTGCGTCAGGCGAGCCAAGATTGCCCGGCGCGTAGGATCGCAGAGGGCTTGGAACGCGACGCTCAGATGATCTGTGTCGTAAAATATAGCCATATAGCCATATAGCCATATAGCGATGCAAGAGTCAATAGGCTAAATCGACCATCGTGGGTGGGGCGGCTTGCGACGTCCCTTCAGACGATCCCCAGCGCCTTCCCCGCGTCGGCAAACGCGTCGATCGCAAAGTCGATGTCGGCCTCCGTCAGCGCGGCTGACATTTGTGTGCGGATGCGCGCCTGGCCCTTCGGGACGACCGGAAAGAAAAAGCCAGCGACGAACAATCCGCGCTCGTCGAGCGCCTGAGCCAGCGCCTGCGCTCGGCTCGCCTCGCCCAGCATCACCGGAATGATCGGCGTCTCTCCGGGCGCGACGCTGAATCCAGCCTTCTCGACGCCTTCGCGAAATCGCCGCGCATGGTTTTTGAGCAAAGCGCGCCGGCCGTCGGCGCCGATCGCGATCTCGAGCGCCTTCAAGGCCCCCGCTGCGAGCGGGGGCGCGAGCGAATTGGAAAAGAGATAGGGCCGGGCGCGTTGCCGCAAGAGATCGACGATCGGCTGTTCGGCGGCGACGAAGCCGCCCATGCCCCCGCCAAGCGTCTTGCCGAAGGTGCCAGTGACGATGTTCACGCGGTCGCCCGCGCCGGTCAGCGCCGGCGTGCCGCGACCTTTCTCGCCGAGATGCCCGGTCGCGTGGCAGTCGTCGACCAGAACCAGAGCGCCATAGCGGTCGGCGAGCGCGCAAATCTCCTTGAGCTTGGCGACGTAGCCGTCCATCGAGAACACGCCGTCGCTGGCGATGAGCTTGAACCGCGCGCCCGCGGAATCTGCCTCTTTCAGGCGATCCTCGAGTTCGTCCATGTCCGAATTGGCGAAGCGATAGCGCTTCGCCTTGCTCAGACGCACGCCGTCGATGATCGAGGCGTGGTTGAGACTGTCGGAGATGATCGCATCTTCGTCGCCGAGCAATGGCTCGAACACGCCCCCATTGGCGTCGAAACAGGCCGCGAACACGATCGCGTCCGCCTTGCCCAGGTGCTTGGCGATCGCCTGCTCGAGCTCACGGTGCAGCGTCTGCGCCCCGCAGATGAAGCGCACCGACGCCATGCCGAAGCCGAATTGGTCCATCGCGCGGCGCGCCGCCGCGATGACGTCGGGGTGATCGGCGAGGCCGAGGTAATTGTTGGAGCAGAGATTGATCGCATCGCGCGCGCCCTGCGGAGACGCGACACGGATGCGCCCGCCCTGCGGCCCGGTCAGAAGCCGCTCGCGCTTTGTCAGGCCCTGCTCCTCGATGTCGTCGAGGGTGGCGCGGATGTGGTTCAGAAAGGCGTCGGTCATAGCAAGCTCGCCGGTTGACGTGACCGCGAGCATAGCAGCGCCAAGAGAGCGCTCAAATCGGCGCGCAGTCTAACGAGCCACAAAAACGCCTTGTCGCGATTGCACCACCGCGGCCACGCTTGAGACGGACCCTCTCCGCTAGAAGACCCAGGAGCGCTTCGCCATGAGTGGTCTCGCGACCGAGCAGCGCATCGCCCCGGCGCTTACGCGGTATGGCTCGACCGCCGTCACCTTCCATTGGGCCGTCGCCGCACTGGTCGTTTTTCTCGGAACCCTCGGGATTTTGTTTGACGACATCCCGAAGGAATCGCGGCCGTTCTGGATCAACATCCATGGCTGCGTCGGGCTCGTCTATTTCGCGCTCGTCATCGCCAGACTTGCGTGGCGGACGTCGCACAAGCCGCCTGATCTGCCGCCTGACATCGGCGAGTTCGATCGCCGCATCTCGCTTGCTGCGCACCATCTTCTGTATCTGCTGATGGTTCTCATCCCGATGTTCGGATTCGTCGCCTTGTCTGGCATGGGCGGGCCTTCGACTACGGTTTCGTCCAGCTGAAGTTCGGCGTCGCTTCGAATCGGGATGTGTTTCATCCCGCGGAGCAGATCCACCAGGTGCTAACCTATTGCCTGTTTGGGCTGGCCGCCCTTCACGCCGCGGGCGCGCTCTATCATCATTTCGTTCGTCGCGACGGCGTACTGCTTCGCATGCTCCCGGGCGGCGCGGCGTAGAGCCCGGCGCGCCGGCTTCCTTCGCGCCGCT
>DATCEJ010000044.1:0-2638 GCA_036510135.1 Roseiarcus sp.
GTCAGCCGTTCCTGCAGATCGATGAGATAGGCGAGAAGCGTGGCGCGACGGCGATCGGAGCCAAAATCCTCGGCGAGCCAAGCCGGCGCGGCATCGCCCTCGCGCACAATCTGCTTCCAGCGGTCGGGATGAACCGTCTCCCGGCACGCCGGGTCCATCGCCAAGCCGCGCAGAAAATCAAGGCGATCGAGAAGGCCATTGAGATTGGCGGCGCCCGGAGAATCCGACCAAGCGCCGAGCCAGCCAAATCGCGTTTGGCGGATTACCGAATCGAACGCCAACAGCGCGTCGAGCGCCGCCAATTGTGCGGGCGTCCGCCCATTCAATATCGCCTTAAAAGCGCGCTTGCGCGCAATGGCGCGCCCCGCGCGGCCGATCCGATCCATGCGCTCGGCCGAGGTCAGCAAGACGCCTCGATCGCGAAAGCTCTTAATGACGGCTTCGCCGATGGGTAGGCCCTTGTCGGTCGCCGCCGCGGCATCGATCATGGCCAGGAGTGCAAATCGTCGGTCTTCACGCGCCGCCGCACGCAAAGACAAATAGGCTTGAACCTCAATTAGATGTTCGCGGCGCGTTTCGTCGCGCCGAGCATAGTCAGCAAAAACAGCCGGACTGACGCCCAGTTGGTCGCCAAGAAAGTGAAGCAAAGCCGATGGAGTCTCAGTGAGCGCCAGCGCCCGTCCCGGAAATCGCATCAGGCAGATTTGTGCGGCGAAGCCCAACTGATTGCGATGGCCACGCTTAGAGAGGATCAAGTCCAAGTCTTCGCCACTCAGCGAGGCGTGGCGGATCAAGTTTCTTTTGTCGGCTGGAGCCGCCAGCAAAGACGCCCATTGGTCAGCGCTTAACAGGGGTCGGTAAGCCACGACGCGACTCTCAGCTAGACAGTGAATGCCTGATTGTCGCCATAGCGTGAAATTTGGCCAGGGTGTCCCGGCAATCGTCCACAACGCTGTTCGAAAGCCTATCCAAGGCACGATCCGAACCTTCCGAGATATATGGATCTTCTGCTGTGTTCCCTTTTTGTCCAAGTTAGCGTACGCCGTGGCGCCAATCTTGTCGTGACCCCTTGTGTGAGTCTAACCCGAACCTGACGGATTACGATTGTGATCGCCGTCCACACATTTGGGTAGTTTGCGCTTCATTTTGGGCCATGTACACGGTGTAGCCATAGCGCGCAGCTAGATTCCGGAGGCTTGAATATGTGCCGCGGGTGTTTCAACCAGCTCTTTCTCCGCGACGAGTTCTATTCTGGCGGGATGGCCGGCCTGCTCGGCAAGGCTGCAGGCATGCCTACCCGGCGAGCGTTTATGGCCTATTCGATCGCCTCAGCCTCGGCGCTGACCGGCGTCGGCGCCTCTCCCGTCTTCGCAGCCGACCAAGACGCCGACCTCATTCTGCGCGGCGGGACAATCCGTCCGCTGCCGGGCGCGCCGGTGGTCTCCGCGATAGCAGTCAAGGATGGCAAGGTGCTTGCGGTCGGCGACGAAAGCGCGCTGTCGGGTCTCAAGACGGGCGAGACCAAGATCGTCGATCTTGACGGCCGCACGCTGCTACCGGGCCTAATCGATCCGCACAACCATACGATTTTGGCGTCGCTGATCTTCGGACTTCTGGACGATGTCGGCTACGCCAAATTTCGAACCCGCGATAAACTTGTCGCGCATCTGAAGCAGGAAGCGGCTGACGCGCCGAAGGGGCAATGGATCGTCGGCTCCAATTTCGACAACCTTCTGCAAGGCGGGGATTTTACGCGGGCAGAGCTCGATGTGATCTCGACCGAGCATCCGATCTTCGTGTGGTACACGAACGGGCACGACGCCTGCGTCAACAGCGAAGCGCTGAAGATCGCAGGAATTCCTGAGGATGTCGAAGAGTTGCCGGGCGGCGGCCATTTCGGCCGGGGGTCCGACGGCACGCTCAACGGCATCGTCTATGAAGAAAGCGCGATGCTCAAATTCGCGGTCCACTTCCTCGGCAAAATCACGCCCGACATCGCGGCCAAGGCGGTCACGGATTACTCCCGGCATATGGGTTCTGTCGGCAACACGCTGCTGCACGAACCCGGCACGATCCGCTCGGAATGGATCGAACCGTTCGCAAAGCTTTCAAATACACTTGCTTGCCGGACCAGCGCGAGCGTGATGTTTGACGACATGAAGGGCCTGACGCCCTGGCGCAGCCTCGGCCTAGGGAACGGCGCGCCTGTCGACAATTCTCTGTTCTCGCTCTGTGGCGTCAAGATCGTCGGCGACGGCTCCAACCAGACCCAAACCGGAGCGCAGACCAGGCCCTATCTGAACTCGACCTCCAAGGGCTCGCCGAACTTCGACGCTGCGCTGCTCAAGAGAATGGTCGCTGAAGTGAAGGCCTTCGGCCTACCGGTGCAGGTCCACTGCAATGGCGATTATGCGGTCGACATCGCGCTTGACGCGATCGAGTCGCCTACGCGGGCTCGACCGACTTTGGCGTGAACCGCATCGAGCACTCGACAATGGCGCGCCCCGACCAGATTGTGCGCATGAAGACGCTCAACGTGCAGCCGAGCTTTCTGATGAACCACGTGCGCTTTTACGGCGCCGCCTATCGTGACCAGATCTTCGGCCCCGAACGCGCCGCTTTCATGGACCCAGCGGGA
>DATCEJ010000045.1:0-3755 GCA_036510135.1 Roseiarcus sp.
TGCAGGATTGAAGCGGCGCCGGTTTCGAGCACGCGCGCGAACTCATACTTTGTCGTGAGTCGTTCCCCGGTCGCGATCGGCATGCGACATTGCGCGGCGACCTTGGCCATCTCTTCCGGCGCCTCGGGCGGGGTCGGCTCCTCGAACCATAAAGGCTCGTAAGCCTCGATGCGCCGCGCCAGACGCAGCGCGCCCGAGACGGTGAACTGGCCGTGCGTCCCGAACAGAAGATCGCATTTCGTGCCCACGGCCTCGCGCAGCGTCTTTAAGAACGCTTCGCAAAGCTCGAGCCGCTCGAGGCTCGGCTGGCGCGGATCGAAGGTCGAGTAGGGGCCCGCGCAATCGAACTTCACCGCGGTGAAGCCCTGCGCCATGTATTTGAGCGCCCGCTCGGCGGCGACATGCGGATTCGAATAGACGGGGCTGTCGGAATGAGCGTGCGAGCCCGGCTCGTCCGGATAGAGGTAGGTGTAGCTGCGCAACCGCTCATGCACCTTGCCGCCGAGCAGCGCATACACGGGCTTCATGACCGCCTTGCCGACGATGTCCCACAGCGCCATTTCGATTCCGGATAGCACCCCCATCAGCGAAATGTCCGGTCGGCCGGAGTACCCGCGCCCATAGACGTTGCGCCAGAGCGCCTCGATGCGGAACGGATCGGCGCCTTCGACGTGACGTTCGAACACGTCCTCGATCATCGCCACAATCGCCTTGGGCGCGAAGCTCGCGGCATAGACCTCGCCCACGCCCTCGATCCCGCAGGCGGTCTTGAGCTTGAGAAAGAGGAAAGTGCGGCCGCCGAAGGCGGGCGGCGGATTGCCGACGACGAAGGTTTTCAGCTCGGCGATTTTCATTTGCGCCCGGGCGGTCGGAGAGAGGATGGACGCGAACCGGAGGTTAAGCGTTCGCGCTTACTGCTCAATGTGCTAACGCGCTTGCTATCCTCTGTCCAAGCCTGCGCTCATGCGCCTCAGGAGCCCATGGTGGCCGAAACGATCGCCTTCGTCCTACGAAACTTGCCGGTGTTCCTGTTCGTGGCGGCGTTGGTCTTTGCTTGGCTGAGCCGATCCGGCGCGCCGCTCGCCGATCGGTTGCTCAACTGGATCCTTCTGTTGCCGATCGGCGTGTCGGGCATCTGGGCGGCGGTGTTTCATCTGTTCTTCCCTGACGTGGCCGCAGCGGATATCGGCTGGGAGCCGAGCCCGTTCCAGTTCGAGGTCGGCATGGCTGATCTCGCGATGGGCCTGGCGGCTTGCATAAGCTTCTGGCGCAATCTCGACTTCAAAGCCGCGGTCGTGATCATCAACGCGATCTTCCTGCTCGGCGATGCGATCGGCCACGTGAGGCAGATGATTGCCGAAGGCAATTTCGCGTCCGGCAACGCCGGCGTTCCTTTTGCCGGTGACCTCGTGTTGCCCCTGCTGTCGATCATTCTCCTGATCATCGTTCAGCGGTCGGAGGCGGCGCCGAGACTGTCCTAAACAGTCTCAAAACACGATCACGTTGCGCAGGGCGCCCCCGGAGCGCGAGGAGGCGAGCGCCTCGTTGATCGATTCCAGCCGATAGCGCCCGCTGATCAATGGGTCGAGCTTGAGGCGCCCCTCGCGATAAAGCTGGATGATTTTCGGCACGTCGATCGCCGGCCGCGCCGAGCCCATCTTGGAGCCGAAAATCCTCTGCCCATCGGCGGCGAGCCAGCCGGGATCGATCGTCGCCACGACCCCCGACGGCGGCATGCCGACCAACACGGTCGCGCCGTTGCGCTTCATCAGCGAAACCCCCTGTTCGGCCGCGCCCTTGACGCCGACGGTGACGAACACCCAGTCCGCCTTGCGTCCCCCGGTCAGCGCCGTCACTCGCTCGGCGACGTCCTCGCTTCTGGCGTTGATCGTCTCGGTCGCGCCGAATTCGCGCGCGGCGGCGAGCTTGGCGGGCTCGACGTCGACGGCGATGATCGGGGAAGCGCCCGCGATCCGCGCGCCCTGGATGGCATTGAGGCCGACCCCGCCGCAGCCGATGACCACGACGCTCGAGCCCGCTTTCACGCCGGCCGTGTTGACGACCGCGCCCATACCCGTCAGCACGCCGCAGGCGATGAGCGCCGCGCTGTCGAGGGCCATGTCCTTCGGGATCGCAATCGCTTGCGACTGGTCGACGACGATGTGTTCGGCGAAAGCGCCGGTGCGCAGGCCGTGGACGAGCGGCTTGCCGGCGGCGTCGTGCAGCGGGGTTGAGCGGTCGAGCGGAAACACTTCCTCGCAGAAGACGGGCGCGCCCTCGGTGCAGGCGGGGCAGAAGCCGCAATTGCGGATGAGCGTCGCGACCACGTGATCGCCGACTTTCAGCCGCGTCACACCGGGGCCGACCGCCTCGACCACACCCGCCGCCTCGTGGCCGTAGACCGCCGGCAAGTCGCCGCCCCAGGCGCCATCGATATAGAAAATGTCGCTGTGGCAAATCGCGCAGGCCGCGGTCCGGATCAGCACTTCGCCCGGCCCCGGCCCGGCGAGGTCGACCGTCTCGATCGACAGAGGCGCGCCGAAGACGCGGCAGACGGCGGCTTTCGTTTTCATGTGTGGTCCCGCTCGGCCTGACGTCGGGAGCGCGCGTTCAGGAAGTCCGCGGCCCGCTGACGGGCTGAATGCTTGACGTCGGCTGGTAAAAAATAATCTGGCTTCCGGTTCGCTCGAAGTCGACCGGAATGGCGCGCAATTTGGGCAACGCATGGCGTATCGCCTCGTGCCGATCCTCGGGAGCGAAGAGGGCGAGGAAACCGCCGGCGCCGGCGCCGAGAATCTTGCCCCCGATGGCGCCGTGCTTGCGCGCCGTCTCGTACCACTCGTCGATGTCGGAGGTGGAGACCCCCTGCGCCATGTCGCGCTTGATCATCCAGGACTCATGCAGAATCTGGCCAAACGAATCCAGATTGTCGTTCCGGATTTCGTCCAGGAGTTGATAGCAGAGCGAGACCATCCGCTTCATTGCGGATTTCTTATCGGTATTGGTCGCCAGCTCCTCTGATTGCTGCTTGAGAATTGTCGACGCGCCTCTCGTTATCCCCGTGTACAGGACCAGCATTTGTCTTCGAATTCCGGCGATGGTCTCCGGCTTGCAGATGACGGGCGAGACAGTCACCGTGTCGTTCGGATTGAATTCGTAGAGATTGAAGCCGCCATAGGCGGCGGCATACTGATCCTGCTTGCCGATGGGTTCGCCACACACGTCGATTTCGACGTGGCAGGCCTGTTCCGCCAGCTCCTGGCGCGTGGAATGGCGGCCCAGAAGAGCGTAGAGCGCGTGCAAAAGAGCGACGGTGAAGCTGCTCGATGAACCAAGGCCGGTTCCTCGCGAAGGGATATCCGCAACCGTCGTGATTTCGACGCCGCCCGGAACCCCGGCCATGTTCAGCGCCGCGCGCACCAGTTGGTGCTCGATCTCGGAAACCGAGTTCACGTCTTCGACCCGCGAATAGGCGACGCGGATTCCGCTATCGAATTTGCGGTTCATGGTGACATAGACATATTTGTCGATCGCCGTGCTGACGACCGCGCCGCCATATTCCCGATAGTACGATGGCAGGTCGCTTCCGCCCCCGACGAAGCTCATGCGCAACGGCGTGCGACTGATGATCATGGCGCCGTTCCCTTCGCGAGGATGGACTCAATGTGACAGGCGTCGAGACTGATCTGCACGGGCGATCTCGTCGATGGACCCGGAACCTGCGCGCTGGCGAAGAGAGCCTTTGCGCGTGCCGC
>DATCEJ010000046.1:0-11042 GCA_036510135.1 Roseiarcus sp.
CGCCTCACGCCGTCCGGCGCGTAGACCACTTGTCGATGCCGACCGCGATCACGATGACGAGGCCGATCATGAATTCCTGAACGAAGGGAGAGACGCCCATGAGGACGAGCCCGTTGCGCATCACGCCGATGATGAGCACGCCGAGAATCGTGCCCAGGATCGTTCCCTCGCCGCCGGAAAGCGACGACCCGCCGACGATGGTGGCGGCGATGACGTCGAGTTCGAGGCCAAGACCGGTCCGGCCCGCCTGCCCGCTCGGAAGAAAGGCGAGGCTCAGAATGCCCGCGAACGCCGCAAGGGCGCCCATCAGGATGAAGGCCCAGATCTTCACTACGTTCACATGAATGCCCGAGACGCGCGCCGCTTTGGCGCTGCCCCCGACTGCGAAAATGCGAAAGCCAAAGTTCGTCATCGAAAGAACGAACCACGCGATCGCCGCGACGATGACGAAGAAAACGAGCTGCATCGGAATGACGCCGAAGAGATAGCCCTGCCCCATGAACTCGAAGGCGTTGAGCACGCTTTCGGACGCGCCGTTGCGGACATTGACTGTGACCGGCGCGCCGTTCGTCAGGATCAGCGCCGCGCCGCGCACCATGCTCAGCATGCCAAGCGTCGCGATCAGCGAGGGCAGGCGGCCATAGGTCGAAAGCAGGCCGTTGATGAGCCCGATGGCGCACCCCCCGACCACGCCAAGGCCGACCGCCGCGAACAGCGGCCAGCCGGCGCAGATCAGCATGCCGCTGGCAAGGCCGCAGAACGCGTATGTCGAGCCGACCGAAAGATCGACCTCGCCCGCAATCAGGACGAAGGTCATGCCCACGGCCATGATCCCAAGCAGCGAAATCTGCCGCCCGACATTGAGCAGGTTGAGCGATGTGAGAAAGCCGTCGGTCGCGAAAGTCAGAAACAGGCATAAAGCGAGGAGGGCCAAAAAGACCCCCGCCTCGCGCGCCCACAGGAGCTGCGACAGGCTGAACGACCCGCGGGTTGGAGCGCGCGCGCCGCTCCGAACCACATCGACCATACGCATACACCTCCCGATTTCAGACGCCTCGAGACGTCTTAAGTCTTGCGGCGACCGGCTGCCGGGACGCCCCTGATCAAGCCGGCTCCAGGCTCCTCTTCAGGAACGAGCCGGCTGGGACCTTCTGCAGAGGCTCGTAATTGCCATATTCGCGCACGCGCTTGAAGGGCGCGTTCTCGACCGCATTGTACGAGCAGATATAGCCCCAGCGATAGGTGTCGGAACGGTTGGCGTCCGAGCGATGCAGCAGATTGCCGTCGAAAACGAGCGCGTCGCCGGCTTCCATCTCGGCATATTCATGGCTGAAGCGCTTCAGGGCCGCGTCAAGATGTTCCTGCTCGACATTCGTCTGATCTTTTTCACGAATGTGATTGAGGCGACCGAGCTTGTGCGAGCCCTTCAGAAGCTGAAGGCAGCCGTTTTCCTTCGTCGACTTGTCGAGCGCGACGTAGATGCTCATCATTTCAGGGGCGAGGCAGCCGTAATTGTACCAATAGCCGAAATCCTGGTGCCATTCCCACGCGCCGCCCTCCTGGGGCTGCTTCATCGTCATCTTGTGGCTGTAGAGGTAGATCGGCTTGCCAATCGCATCCTCGGCGAGATCGACGAGCCGCTCGTCCGTCGCGAGCAGACCGTACTGATCGTCCTCGGCCTTGGTCCACATTTTCAGGAGAGTCGTCTTGCCGTCCTTGTCGCCCTTGGACATGACGGCGCCCTCCCGGTTCTCCCGTTCAAGCTGCGCCCGAGCCGTGTCGCGGAAGCGTCCAACCTCATCGCGGCTGAGAAGGCCCGAGCGAAGGATATAGCCGTCGCGGGCATAGGCTGCGGTCTCTTCGCGCGTCATCGCGATCATCGTCGTCTCCCTTCGCCATTTATTTCGTCTTCACTTCCAGCCCGATCGGGCTTGCGTGGACGGGACGATAGGGCAGCGCCACCTCTTAAGCCAATGGACAGACCGACCCTCTCTTTTGTATAAAACGCGCATGGCCCTGGAGACCGTTTTCGCCGAGAACCTGCACTATGTCCCCGATTCCGCATGGCCCCTGACCGCCTTCACGGTGCTACGCGCGGGAAAAGTCGCCGCGGGGGCGACTTATGCGGTGCGGCGGGCGAATCAGGTCGGACAGGACGTGCTCTTCTGCCTTTCCGGATCGGGAGCGGTCGAACTCGGAGGTCGGCGGGTCGAGGTGCAGGCGGGCGAAGTGGTGTGGATCGCCAACGAAGCCCCCCACGCGCATATCGCCGACGTGCGCGATCCCTGGACGCTCCTCTGGTTCCGCTTCGACGGTCCAAATCCCGCGGCCGTACGCACACGCCTGTTCGGCGACGGGCTCCCGCGGGTTGCGGCGGCCGACCGGGCCGGACTCGTCGCGTGGTTCGAGCGGTTGTTCCTGGTGTTGAGGCGGCGGGACCGCAGCCTCGATTTTCACCTCAATCAGCTTGTCGGCGAGTTCTTCCTCTTGATGGCTCGCTCGCTCGCCGCCCCAGCCTCGCGAGACGCGTCGGATCCGCTCAGCGCGGTCGTCGCTGCGGTCCGCGCCGATATCCGCCGTTCATGGTGCGCCCCCGAGATCGCCCGTCTCGGAGGACTAAGTCCTTCGCAAACCCGGCGGCTGTTTCAGAAGACCTTGCGGGAGAGTCCGCGGCGCTGGCTCATCCGCGAGCGGCTGATCGCTGCGCAGTCGCTTATGATTCGCGAGAACGGGCCCATCGCGAGCATCGCGGAGGCCTGCGGCTTCTGCGACGTGTACCACTTCGGCCGCGAGTTCAAACGCGTCGTGGGCGCCTCGCCCGCCGCCTGGCGGCGGACGGAACTCGGCGCGCGAGCACAATCGCCAACCCGCCGGACACCCGACCGGCGCAACCGGTCGACCTAGCCGCAGCCCTCGTTTCCAAGGCAACCGTCGAGCTCAAACGCTGACCGACAACAATGTGTGACTGGCGGCCCACGATCACTGTGCCGGCTTGCGAAATTTGAGCACAAAATTGTCCGCTTCGCCGACGGCCTCATACTTCGCTCTATCTTGGTCGCCAAGCCTGAGAGTTGGGGGAAGAGTCCACACCCCCTTCGGCCAGTTCGCCGTGTCCTTGAGGTTGGCGTTGATCTCCGAGGAGCCGGCAAACTCGAAACCGGCCTTCTCGGCAAGCGCGATGGCGTAGTCTTGCCGGACATAGCCGTCCTCGGCCTTCGGATCTTGCGGAATGTCTCGCTGACCGCGATGCTCCTCAAGACCCAGCACCCCGCCCGGCTTCAGCGCTCGATAGAAGTCTGCGAAGGCCCCTGAAGCAAAACCGTCCTTCATCCAATTGTGAAGATTGCGAAAAGAGAGGACGAAATCGGCCGAGCCAGGCGGGGCAATTTCATCATGGCCAACACCAAAAACAGTCGGGGTAAGCTTGCCATAGGTCGCCTTGTCGGCCTCGACCTTGCTGCGGAAGAGGGCGTTGAGCTTGTCAGCTTCCGCGTCGGCGGCTTCGCTTCCACCTTTCCCCTGTAACGCAACATAATAGGCGCCATGATCGTGCAGGAAGGGCGCGAGGATCTCCGTCCAATAGCCGCCGCCAGGCCAGATCTCGACCACGGTCGATTGCGGCGTAATCCCAAAGAACGTCAGCTCCTCGAACGGATGGCGCGCGCCGTCCCGCGCAATGAATTTCGTGCTCCGCGCCGGATTGTCGACTGCGGATTTGAGCGTCAGATCGGCCGAGGCGGCTGGCGCGCAAACTCCGAGCGCAAGCACGATGATGGCCACAAAGGTCGCCGCGCCACGATGGGCGCCCGCAGATTCGGGTAACATGACGTCTCCTGTTGGATGTTGTCGCCTCTAGTGTCGGCTTAGTTAGCGGGGCCGCACGCAAGGGCTCACTGGATCTCATCGAGCCGAGGAAGCAAGAGCTTCGAGACTGTCCCGGCTTCGTCGATCAATAGCCAGCCGGAAGGCGGGCGCCGCCGCGCCAAGCGCGCCGGAGGATAAGTTGAGTAGCCAGCGGATGGCTTGGACGTGCCTGGACAAATGCTTGGTGCCCCTAGCCGGAATCGAACCAGCACTCCTTGCGGAATCCGATTTTGAGTCGGACGCGTCTACCAGTTCCGCCATAGGGGCCCGCGCCAAGGCGGACGGCGCCGATATAGAACGCGCGACGCTTTTGGGTCAATCCGGTCAAGCTTCGCGGGCCAAGCCCTGCGCGTGGACGGCGGCGCCGCAGTTGCGTAAAAGGCCGCTGCACTGCGAAGGACCTGCATGTTCAATTCGCTCTACCCCCGCGTCCGATCCTTGGCCGAAGGCCCTTACGCCGAGCGCGCACTGGCCGTGGTCGCCTTCGCGGAAAGCTCGTTCTTCCCCATTCCACCCGACGTGCTGCTCGCCCCGATGGCGCTCGCCAATCCGAACCGGGCCTGGCGCTACGCCCTTATCGCGACCGTCGCCTCAGTGATTGGCGGCATGCTCGGCTACGCCATCGGCGCGCTGCTCTACAATACGATCGGGCAGTGGCTCATCAACCTCTACGGCTATGGTGCGAAGATCGACGCGCTGAAAGAGACCTACGCCCAATGGGGCTGGCTGGTGATCCTCGTTAAGGGCGTCACCCCAATCCCCTATAAGCTGGTGACAATCACGAGCGGCCTGCTCGGCTATAACTTTCCTCTGTTCGTCGCCTTGTCGGTGGTCACTCGCGGCGCGCGATTCTTTCTCGTCGCGGGCGCGCTGCATTGGTTCGGCGAACCTTTGCGCAATGCGATGGAGCGCAATTTCGCCGCAGTTCTGGGCGCATTCGTTGCGATGGTCGTCGCCGGCTTCGTGATCGCGATCAAGGTGTTCTGATGACGCTTGCGGAGACCGCGTTGCCACCCTCGCAAGAGGCAAGGGCGCTCTTGATCGCCGCGGCGTCAATCGCCATCCTCGCCGCGGTCTGGATCCTTCAGGGAATGGGCTACGCGCCCTGCGAGCTCTGCCTCACTCAACGCTACGCGTTCTATGCCGCCATTCCGCTCGCGCTCGTGACCGCGCTTGCCGCCGGCCGTTCGGCGCGTGGTCTGGCGCGGGCCGGCTTGGCGCTTCTGGCAATTCTCTTCGTCGCCAGCGCCGCGCTCGCCGCCTACCACGCCGGGGTCGAGTATCATTGGTGGCAGGGGCCAACCGCATGCACGGGCGGTGTCGGTTCCCTCGATGTCAACGACCTGTTGAAGTCGCTGGATTCCGTGAAAGTCGTGCGCTGCGACGAAGTCCAGCTGCGCATCGCCGGCCTGTCGCTGGCGGGCTGGAATGTCGTGGCCAGCGCCGTGCTTGCGATCTACGCGGCGCTCGCCGCGCGGCTTTAAAGCTGTCTGGCGTCAGCAGCGAGGCGCGCACTGAGCGCCAGAGGCGTCTCGGGAGAGCGCCGGCCTTAGTTTCATTTTGGTTTCGCGGTCTTAATGTTTTCAGCCGCTTAAGACCCCTTTTCGTTGCGCGCTCAGCTGAAGAGATTTTGCCCTGAGGTCAATCGCAACGACCATAGTATTTTTGTTCTATATGACGCCCCCCATCCACACCTACGCTCCGCGCTTCGCCTCTTATCGCATGTTCCCGGTATGGCCGAGCGAATAGCGCCCGGGCTGCGGCCAGACGGTGAGGCCGTGCGGCATGCCGCCAACGGGGATCGTCTTCACTGAGCCGTCGTCGGTGTTGAAGGCGTAGATGGCGCCGTCGTAGCGGCCGGATAGCCAGAGCCATTTGCCGTCGGCGGAGAGGTTCCCCATGTCCGGGCTGCCGCCGCCGGGAACGGTCCAGGTGGCGACGACCTTGCGGCTCGCGAAGTCGATCACCGAGACGCTGCCAGGGCCCTTTCGCGCGCCGCCGAGGCTGTGGGTTCCGCGGTTCGACACATAGAGCTTCGTCCCGTCGCGGCTCGGATAGAGCCCATGCGCGCCGACGCCGGTCTTGATGAAATCTAGCTGGCCGAACGTATCGCCGTCGATCACCATGACGCCGTCGCCGACGAGGTCGGCGATGAAGAAGATCTTGCCCTCCGGCGCGACCCTGATGTCCTGCGGCATATGGCCGGGCGTCAGCGGCAGCGTCTCAACCAGCGTGTGATGGACGAGATCAATCTTGGCCAGAGAATCGTTGAACTCGCAGGTGAAGATCGCATACGAGCCGTCGGGCGAAAAGTCGGCGTGGTTGATCCCGGCGCATAGCGGCGTCGCGATGTAGCCCTGAAGCGCCATCGTATGCGGATCGCGGAACTCGAGCCGCCGCATCGCCTCCGCGACGACGATCGCTGATTTGCCGTCGGGCGTGAAATAGATGTTGTAGGAATCGGGCACGTCGACCACTTTGCCGACCTTCCCCGTCCTCGGATCGATAGGCGCAACGCCGCCGTGACCGCCGCGAGCGCTCACGTCCGCCGAAATCCAAAGCGTCTGCAGATCCCAAGACGGAACGATATGCTCCGGGCTCGGCATCGCAGCCAGGCTGTCGATGACCTTGAAGGTGTCTGGATCGATCACATCGACCTTGCCGGTCACGAGGTTGGGCGAATAGACCCGCGAGGGCTGCCCGGCGACCGCGGGACTGAACATGCCGACGCCGGCGCCGGCATAGACATTGTGCGGGTCGACGGGCGCCGGCATCGACAGGTTCGCTGGCGGCATAGCGATCGGCCGCTCGGGACCAAGCTGATAGGCGGCAAGCGCGATGAAGTCGGCCGCGGTCCGGCCTTGCTCAAGGACGCTGCTGCAAACGTCTGCGCAAGGAGAGCCCGCGACGCACGCGTTCGGAATGGTGAAGGACTGCGCGCTGCGCAGTTCGAACCCGGCGCCGATCGCGATCGCCATCGCCACGACGACGACGAGGCCGTTGCGAACAGCCATTCCTTGCCCTTCTCCACCGAGTCAGCCGGCCGACAATTGATTCGGCGCAACTTCCAAAAGCGAAACCTGCAACCGCAACAATGACTGTTCGATGAACAGCAAGACCGGAAGCGCCGATGCGGGTCTTGACAAAATCGACGCGCCCGAAGGAAAGGCCGTCGATCCCGTGCCCGTCACCTCAAGGTCGGCGATGAAGACGATCGTGCCGTCTGGGCCTATTTCGGGGGGCGAGCCGGCGTCTTGCCCTTGAGGCGAACCGTGATGATTTTCTGGTTGTCTCCCGTTCGCTCGACCATTGCAATGCCGGAAGCTTCGACCAGATTGGAGAGGCGCGGAAAGCCGTAGTTGCGCGGGTCGAAGTCGGGAGACTGTTTCGCCAGATGCGCGCCAACGCGGCCGAGATTGGCGCGGCCGTCTTCGTCAGCCGACGCCGTCACGGCCTTCGTGAGCATATCGAGCGCCGCGCGATCGAGAGCCGCTTTCGCTGCCGCGGGTCTGGCCGCCGCTGCCTTTGGCGCGGCCGTTTCCTTCTGGTCGCCGGCCGCATTGAGCACGTCGAAATAAACGAACTTGTCGCAAGCGGTGATGAAGGGCCGGGGCGTCTTGCGCTCCCCAAAACCATAGACGGTGACGCCCTGCTCACGAATGCGGGCAGCGAGACGAGCGAAGTCACTGTCGCTCGAGACGATGCAGAAGCCGGAGAAGCGGCCGGTATAGAGCAGGTCCATGGCGTCGATGATCATTGCGCCATCGGTCGCGTTCTTGCCGGTCGTATAGGCGAACTGCTGGACCGGCTGAATCGAATGTTCGAGCAGGCATTCCTTCCAGCCCTTTAGATTGGGGCCGGTCCAGTCGCCATAAACGCGCTTGACGCTCGCCACGCCATAATTGGCGATCTCGGCCATGAGGCCAACGACGATCTTCGGTGAGGCATTGTCGCCATCGATCAACAGCGCCAGTGTTCCAGAATTGTCGGTCGCCATTGCCATCGCCTCCGTTTCTGTAGCTATCCAGTGCACGTCGCCAGTGCACGCGCCGCCCCTTCGGCGCCACGATGGCGCTTGGAGGCCGCATCGCTTATGTGATGGCCATGACCCAGCCCCACCGCCCGGTCGGCCCCGGCGACCACGTTTTTCTCATCGACGGCTCGTCGTTTGTCTTTCGCGCGTATTATCAGTCGATCCGCCAGGATCAGAAGTACAACTATCGCATCGACCGCTTACCAAATGGCGCCGTGCGGCTGTTCGCCACCAAAGTGCTGCAGTTCATCCGCGACGGGGCCGCGGGTCACAAGCCGACCCATCTCGCCATGATCTTCGACAAGACGGAGAACTCGTTCCGGCGCGACATCTATCCACAATACAAGGCCCACCGGAAGGATCCACCGGACGAGCTGGTGCCGCAATTCCCGCTGATGCGCGCGACCGTCTCGGCCTTCGGCATGGTTCCGATCGAGCAAAGTCGCTACGAGGCCGACGACATCATCGCCACCTATGCGCGCCAGGCGCGCCAGGCCGGCGCCGACGTCCTCATCGTCTCCGCAGACAAGGACCTCATGCAGCTCGTCGAGCCTGGGGTTTCGATGTACGACCCCGCTTCCGGCCAGGCCGGGGTCGCCGGCTCGCGCGAGGAGCGGCGATTCGGGCCGGACGAGGTCAAGGAATATTTCGGCGTCGGCCCGGAGAGGGTGGTCGACGTCCAGGCGCTCGCTGGCGATTCAACCGACAACGTGCCGGGCGCGCCTGGCATCGGCCTCAAGACCGCCGCCCAGCTCATTACCGAATACGGTGATCTCGAGACGCTGCTGGCGCGCGCAGGCGAGATCAAACAGCCCAAGCGCCGCGAAGCGCTGACCAATCCCGAGACCGTCAAACTGATCCGGGTGTCGAAGCAGCTCGTCACCTTGGATCGCGACGTGCCCGTCGAGACGCCGCTCGAAGTCCTCGCGACGCCTGAACTCGACGGCAGGCGACTCATCTCGTTTTGCAAGGCGATGGAGCTCACGACCCTCACCCGCCGCGTCGCTGAGATCTGCGGCGTCGACATGGCCTCGATCGAACCTGACCCGCGCCTCGTCGGGCCCGCGGCGTGGCCCGGCGGCCAGGGCGTCGCCCCTTTGCAAAGAGAAGGAGACGCCCCGGCGGCAGGCGCGTCCCCCGCAGGGGACTGCGCCCGCTGAACTTGCCGCCGCGCGGGCGAACGAAGCGCGCGCGCCGATCGATCGCACCGTCTACAAGATCGTACGCACCGCGGCTGAACTGAGCGCATGGATCGCTCGCACCGAGGACGAGGGAGTCGTCGCGATCGACGTCGAGACGAACTCCCCCGACCCGCTGCAAGGCGAGCTCATTGGCCTCTCGCTGGCGGTCAAACCGGGGCAGGCCTGTTACATCCCCATCGGACACAAGACCGGCGCTGACGATCTCTTCAACGGCGCAGGTCTCGCGCCCGACCAGATCGCGGAAGCGGAAGCGATCGCGCTTCTGAAGCCGCTGCTCGAGTCGCCGGGCGTGCTCAAGGTCGGCCACGACCTCAAGTTCGACATGCATGTGCTGGCGATGCGCGGCATCAGCATCGCGCCGATCGACGACGCGATGCTCCTCTCGTACACGCTCGACGCGGGCGCGACCGGCGACGACCACAGCATCGTTACGCTGTCCGAACGCTTCCTCGGCCATAAGCCCATACCTTTAAGCGAAGTCGCCGGCTCGGGCCGCAACTTCCTTGGGCTGGCGCGCGCGCCGATCGAGAGGGCGTGCGAATACGGCGCGGAGAAAGCGGACATCGCCTTGCGCCTGCGGCGCGTTTTGCAGCCGCGCATCGTCGCCGAGCGAATGACGATTGTCTACGAGCGGCTCGAGCGTCCCCTCGTCGAAGTTCTCGCGCGCATGGAGCGGCGCGGGATCGCGATCGACCGCAACATCCTGTCGCGCATGACGGGCGAGTTTGCCCAGCGCATGGCCGGGCTCGAGGACGAGATCAACAGAATCGTGGGCGCGCCCTTCAACCCCGGCTCGCCGAAACAGCTTGGCGATATTCTGTTCGGCCAGATGGGTCTGCCCGGCGGCAAGAAGACGGCGACCGGCGCCTGGTCGACGACCGCGAGCGTGCTGGAGGACCTCGCCGCCGAAGGTCATCAATTGCCCGCGCGCGTGCTCGAGTGGCGACAGATCGCCAAGCTCAAGTCGACCTATACCGACGCGTTGCCGGGCTTCGTCAACCCCTCGACCGGGCGCGTCCACACGGCCTACGCGCTCGCCTCGACAACAACCGGGCGCCTGTCGTCGTCTGAACCCAATCTGCAGAACATTCCGATCCGCACCGAGGAAGGGCGCAAGATCCGCCGCGCCTTCGTGGCTCCGCAAGGCCGTAAGCTCATCTCGGCGGACTACAGCCAGATCGAGCTCAGGCTCCTCGCCCATCTCGCCGACATCCCGGCGCTCAAGCGCGCCTTCGCCGACGAACTCGACATTCACGCGATGACCGCTTCCGAAATGTTCGGCGTGCCGATCGAGGGCATGCCCAGCGAGGTTCGCCGCCGGGCGAAGGCGATCAATTTTGGCATCATCTACGGCATTTCGGCTTTCGGCCTCGCCAATCAGCTCGGCATCAAGCGAGACGAGGCGGGTGCCTATATAAAGAAATATTTCGAGCGCTTTCCCGGCATTCGCGACTACATGGAGGCAACGAAAAAGATTGCGCGCGCCAACGGTTATGTGACCACGCTGTTCGGGCGCAAGTGCCACTATCCGCGCATCAACGCCTCCAACCCTTCGGAACGCGCCTTCAACGAGCGCGCCGCGATCAACGCGCCCCTGCAGGGTACGGCCGCCGACATCATTCGGCGCGCGATGGTCCGCATGGACGACGCTCTGACGAAAGCGGGCTTGAGCGCGCAGATGCTGCTCACTGTTCACGACGAGCTGGTGTTCGAAGCGCCGGACGAGGAGGTCGAGGCGACCTTGCCCATTGTCGCGAAGGTTATGGTCGACGCGCCGGAACCCGCGGTCAAGCTGCATGTGCCGCTCAGAGTCGATGCGCGCGCGGCGCAGAACTGGGAAGAGGCGCACTAGCGCAAGATAAAATCGCATGTAACGGTGTCGGGACCAAGTTTGAGAAGCGGTTGGCTGGGGAGGCCAGACTTGACGAGGCTCACTATTCAAA